>NZ_JWGQ01000094.1:0-34713 GCF_001069025.1 Streptococcus sp. 1004_SSPC
TATGCACTTTCAGAAATAATGTTGAATCAGAAACCGTATTATACTTGACAAATGGTAGAAAAATAAACCAAATTCTTTTCTTTTTAAGATTTAAAAACTTATTATTGTTATTATCAGCTTTTAAGAATTTTTGTATAAGTGAATAATTGAAAACTTAAAGTAGTAGGAATATTAGGTAAACCATATTGATAATCATAGAAGAATGTTGCTGAATAACACGTCTTAAGAAAGCTTGTAAAGCATCAAAGAATAGGTGAATAAAATTTAATATAAAAATACCCCACCAGAATTTCTTTCTGGTGGGGTATTTGGTGGGGAACCAAATATAAGTAATTAGATTTTAGCGTTTTAAAACAATTCAAAATGCTGTTAAATCAATCAAGTCACTTTAAATTAGGTTTATATTTTATTCCCACTCTACAGTTGCAGGTGGTTTACTTGTAATATCGTAGACGATACGGTTAACGTGGTCAACTTCGTTAACGATACGAACAGAAATCTTTTGAAGAACTTCCCATGGAAGTTTCGCAAAGTCAGCTGTCATGCCGTCAATTGAAGTGATAGCACGGATAGCGATAGTGTAGTCATAAGTACGGCCATCACCCATAACACCGACAGAGCGAACGCCTGTGTTAACAGTGAAGTATTGCCATACATCACGATCAAGACCAGCTTTGGCAATTTCTTCGCGAAGGATAGCATCAGACTCACGAACAGTTTCAAGTTTCTCTTCAGTGATTTCACCCATAACACGGATGGCAAGTCCTGGTCCTGGGAAAGGTTGACGCCAAACGACTTCATCAGGCATTCCCATCTCAGTACCAAGGGCACGGACTTCATCTTTAAAGAGGGTGTTAAGTGGTTCAATCAATTCAAACTGCATGTCTTCTGGAAGACCACCAACGTTGTGGTGAGATTTGATTGTTTGAGCTGTCTCAGTACCTGATTCAATAATATCAGTGTAGAGTGTTCCTTGAGCCAGGAAGTCTACACCTTTAAGTTTGCTTGCTTCGTCATCAAAGACGTAAACAAACTCGTTACCGATGATTTTACGTTTTTTCTCAGGATCATCAACACCAGCCAAGAGGTCTAGGAAGCGTTTAGAAGCATCAACACGGATAATGTTAAGGCCAAATTTACCTCCAAGCATCTTCATAACTTGGTCACCTTCACCTTTACGGAGAAGACCGTGGTCAACGAAGATACATGTCAATTGATCTCCGATAGCTTTTTGCAAAAGGACACCAACAACAGATGAATCAACCCCACCTGAGAGCCCAAGAAGGACTTTACGGTCACCAACTGTTTCACGGATTTGTGCAATTTGCATATCTACGAAGTTAGCCATTGACCAGTCACCTTTGGCACCACAGATGCCAAAAGCAAAGTTTTTCAAGATATCATTACCATACACAGAGTGACGAACTTCTGGATGGAATTGGATACCATAGAAGTTTTTCTCAGTATCTTCCATCGCAGCGAATGGGCAATCCACTGAGTCACCAACAAGATGGAAACCTTCTGGAATTTCTGTAACAGCATCACCGTGGCTCATCAGAACGACTTGTTCTTCAGGAGTTCCAGCAAAGAGCTCTGATTGGGCACGAAGGCGAAGTGTTGATTGGCCATACTCACGGTTACCTGCTTCACCAGCAGGAACAACTTTACCACCGAGTTTGTGGGTCAAAAGTTGCATTCCGTAACAGATACCAAGAATTGGGATACCAAGCTCGAAAATTTCTTCGTCAATACCGAAAGCATCCTCGGCATAAACAGAGTTAGGACCACCTGAAAGTACGATACCGATAGGATTTATGGCACGGACTTCATCAGCAGTAATTTTATGGCTCTTCAATTCAGAGAAAACGCCAAATTCACGAATACGACGTGCAATCAGCTGATTGTATTGGCTACCATAGTCTAGAACAATGATTTTCTGCACATCATTCAAAGTAGAAATGTCAGTCATTATTACCCTTTCTTTTTACGTCACACATGGACTCTTTCTTATGCAATCATTGTATCACAAATTTATGGACTTAGCACCTAGATTTATACGAGAAACTGTAAGTCCCTTACTTATCTTTACAATTATGTCACTTTTTTTGTAAAATAGGAAAAAAGGAGGGGGGATTTGATGTTACCAGCGTATATTCGGATACATGATAAGATAAAGGAAGATGTTGATGATGGTGCTTGGAAAATCGGGCAACGTCTTCCTAGCGAGAGAGATCTTTGCGAGACTTTTGATGTGAGTCGGATGACTGTGCGCCAGGCGATAACACTTTTAGTGGATGAGGGGATTTTAGAACGCAAACCAGGCAGTGGAACCTTTGTGGCTAGCAGTCGAGTTAAGGAAAAAATGCGTGGAACTACGAGTTTTACTGAGATTGTCAAATCCCAAGGCAAGAAGCCGTCTAGTGAGCTTATTTCGTATCAACGTCTACATCCAAATGAGTTCGAAATCAAGAATTTAGGTGTCTTGCCACAGTCCCATGTCATTCGTATGGAACGTGTTCGTTTTGCCGATGACATTCCGGTTGCCTATGAAATTGCCAGTATCCCTGAGAAAATTATCCGAGGTTTTAAGGAATCAGATATTACCGAACATTTCTTCAAGACACTGACCGATAATGGCTATGAAATAGGAAAAAGTCAGCAGACCATATCAGCAAGTTCGGCCAATAGTAGTCTAGCCAAGCACCTTAAGGTTAAGACCGGTGATGCTCTCTTGAGTCTGATACAAATTTCCTTCCTCCAAGACGGACAGGCTTTCGAATATGTAAGAAGTTACTATGTTGGCGACCGTTTTGAATTTTATTTGGAGAACAATTAGAAGTCACTGCTTTTTTCTGCATAAGAATGGTGCTAACACCATGATTTTATGGTAAAATGGAGCTTATGGAAATTGAAAAAACCAATCGCATGAATGCCCTGTTTGAGTTCTATGCAGCCTTGTTAACAGATAAGCAGATGAACTATATTGAGCTATATTATGCGGATGATTATAGTTTGGCAGAAATTGCCGAGGAATTTGGTGTGAGTCGTCAGGCCGTATATGATAACATCAAGCGTACTGAGAAGATTTTAGAAGCTTACGAGATGAAATTACATATGTATTCAGATTACATCGTCCGTAACCAAATTTTTGATGATATCATTGAAAAATACCCTGATGATAGCTATCTTCAGGAACAAATTGCTGTGCTTAGTAGCATTGATAATAGAGATTAGATTCAAGCAGAGAGTAAGAGAGGAAATGATATATGGCTTTTGAAAGCTTAACGGAACGCTTGCAAGGCGTTTTCAAAAATTTAAGACGTAAAGGAAAACTTTCAGAGAAAGAAGTTCAAGAAGTCACTAAAGAGATTCGTTTGGCACTTCTTGAAGCAGACGTAGCTCTACCAGTTGTTAAGACATTTATCAAACGTGTTCGTGAACGCGCTGTAGGTCACGAAATTATTGATACTCTTGATGCTTCACAACAAATCATTAAGATTGTTAATGAAGAATTGACAGAGATTCTTGGGTCTGAAACATCTGAAATTGAGAAATCTCCAAAGATTCCAACAATCATTATGATGGTTGGTCTTCAAGGGGCTGGTAAAACGACCTTTGCTGGTAAATTGGCTAATAAGCTGATTAAAGAACAAGAAGCCCGTCCAATGATGATTGGAGCGGACATCTATCGTCCAGCAGCCATTGACCAGTTGAAGACTTTAGGGCAACAAATCAATGTTCCTGTTTTTGATATGGGTACAGAGACACCGGCGGTTGAGATTGTCAGAAATGGTTTGGAACAAGCGCGTGCCAATAAGAATGACTATGTCTTGATTGATACGGCTGGTCGTTTGCAGATTGACGAAACCCTCATGCAAGAGTTGCGTGATATCAAAGGTTTTGCTCATCCAAATGAGATTCTCTTGGTTGTAGATAGTATGATTGGTCAGGAAGCTGCTAACGTTGCCAAGGAGTTCAATGAACAACTAGATATCACAGGTGTCGTTCTTACTAAAATTGATGGTGATACACGTGGTGGTGCGGCTCTTTCTATTCGTGAGATCACTGGTAAGCCGATTAAATTTACAGGTACTGGTGAGAAAATTACGGATATCGAGACTTTCCACCCTGACCGTATGTCAAGCCGTATCTTAGGTATGGGTGACCTTCTTACCCTTATTGAAAAAGCTTCTCAAGAATACGATGAGAAAAAGTCTCTTGAGTTGGCTGAAAAGATGCGTGAAAATACCTTTGATTTCAATGACTTCATCGACCAATTAGACCAAGTGCAAAATATGGGTCCTATGGAGGATTTGCTTAAGATGTTGCCAGGTATGGCTAACAATCCTGCCTTGGCTAATGTTAAAGTAGATGAGAAACAGATTGCTCGCAAGCGTGCCATTGTGTCATCAATGACACCAGAAGAGCGTGAAAATCCAGATCTTTTGACACCAAGCCGTCGTCGCCGTATTGCCAATGGTTCGGGAAATACCTTCATCGAAGTAAACAAGTTTATTAAAGATTTCAATCAAGCCAAACAAATGATGCAAGGCGTTATGTCTGGCGACATGGAACAAATGATGCGTCAAATGGGTCTTAACCCAAATAATCTGCCAAAAAACATGCCAAATATGCCTGATATGGGTAATATGGACATGTCTGCTCTTGAAGGCATGATGGGTGGCGCTGGTATGCCAGATCTAGGGAATATGGATCTAAGCCAAATGCTTGGTGGTGGTCTTAAAGGTAAAGTTGGTTCATTTGCCATGAAACATGCGATGAAGCGGCAAGCTAACAAGTTGAAGAAAGCTAAGAAAAAACGTAAATAAGAAACTTAGAACGCTAGGGCATTTTGCGCTAGTGTTTTTTTCTGAAAAATATTGACTTATATAACTATACACTGTAACATACTAATGTATATACAGTAAAAAGGAGTAAATCATGAAACCTAAAAAGAGAATTCAAGAAATGACCTTTGCAGCTTTATTAACTGCAATTGCTATCCTTATCCCAAGTATCATGCCAATTAAACTAATCATCCCACCGGCTTCGTATACTTTGGGGAGTCATGTTCCAATATTTCTAGCTATGTTTATATCTCCCTGGGTAACTGTTTTTGTTATCTTAGCTTCTAGTTTGGGATACTTTATGGCTGGCTATCCGATTGTGGTTGTTTTTAGAGCCTTTTCTCATATTATATTTGGTTTTTTAGGCGCACTCTATTTGAAAAAATTTCCACGAACGATAGAAAATCATAAATCATCATTGCTTTTTAACTTTGTTTTAGGGCTTATCCATGCTATAGGTGAAGTTCTTGCTTGTGTGATTTTTTATTCAGTAACAGGAGAGGATTTCCAAAAACTGTTCTATGTTCTCTTTGTTTTAGTTGGTTTTGGTACTATTGTCCATAGTATGATAGACTATGTTATAGCATTATCAATTTTTAAAAGTATTCGAAAAATACGCTAGTTGAAAGAGGGGTGGTTGGTCTATAGCTTCAAATCGAAAACAAGAATTATTGGCACTCTTAAAGGGAGCTAAAGAGGCAATAAATGGACAGAGTTTGGCGGAGCATTTTGGTGTGACACGTCAAATCATTGTTCAAGATATTGCACTTTTACGTGCAGATGGTGCCCAGATTATTTCAACTAATAGGGGATATATCTTTAAAAGTAGCGATGACAATTCTTATGTACGTAGGCTGTTTAAGGTGAATCATACTGTGTCAGATATGAAAGATGAGCTTTTGGCTATTGTTGATAATGGAGGCCGTATTCAAAATATCATGATAGATCATCCAGTCTATGGAGAAATTCAGACTTTGTTGAAATAGACTTGTCGTCGAGATGTTAGTCATTTTTTAGATCAATCATCGTCAAATGACTTTCGCCCCTTATCTGATTTAACAAATGGCGTTCATTACCATCTTGTCGAAGCAGATAGTGAGCAGGATATGGCTTATATAGAAGAGGCACTAAATCATCTAGGATTTTTAGTTAAAGAATGAGATAAAAGAGAAATGTAAAAGTAGTTAGTTTCACTTGAAAACAACTGCTTTTTTTGATAAACTTATGTTAGTTTATTAACTTACGGAGGTAGCCATGTTTTCAGGACAAAGACTTAAGGAAATTCGAGAAGCACAAGGAATGAGTCAGGCAGCAGTGGCTAAGCATCTAGGAATTTCTCGCTCCTCTTATTTTAATTGGGAAAATGGTAAGACGAAACCAAATCAAAAGAACCTATCGATTTTGGCTGAACTTTTTGGCGTAGCTGAGACCTATTTTCTTTCTGAACATGAGATTGTAGAAGTTTACTTGGAACTAAATGAGGAAAATCGTCAGGAAGCTTTGCGACTTACTAAGGCTCTCCTAGAAGAGCAAGAAGCAGAAAAGCAGAAAGCACCTGTTATTTCGCTTTACTCTTACAAAGTTTTCGAGCGTTTATCAGCCGGAACTGGTTACACTTACTTTGGTGATGGCAACTATGATGAAGTTTTCTATGATGAAGAATTAGATCATGATTTTGCATCGTGGGTATTTGGAGACTCTATGGAACCTACCTACCTAAATGGTGAAGTAGTACTAATCAAACAAACGGGTTTTGATTATGATGGAGCTGTTTATGCTGTAGACTGGGACGGTCAAACCTATATCAAAAAAGTTTATCGCGAGGAAGATGGACTACGATTAGTTTCTCTCAATAAACGTTATGGTGATAAGTTCGCACCCTATGACGAAGATCCCCGAATCATTGGTAAAATTGTCGGTAACTTTATGCCTGTTGAGGCTTAGTCAACTTTTATCGATTGGGCATCTTAAACTAAATCTGATATAATATAAGTAAAGTGAAGCCAAGTCTTTGGCTTTTTTTAAAGAGTTTAAATCATATTTTACTAAGAAAATAAAGAGGAGAGATATACATGGCTACTATTCAATGGTTTCCTGGTCACATGTCCAAAGCCCGTCGACAAGTTCAGGAAAATCTTAAGCATGTTGATTTTGTAACAATTTTAGTGGATGCACGTTTGCCACTGTCAAGTCAAAATCCCATGCTGACTAAAATTGTTGGTGATAAACCAAAACTTTTAATTCTTAATAAGGCTGACCTTGCTGATAGTAATTGTACAAAAGAGTGGCGTAGCTATTTTGAGAGTCAAGGGATTAAAACCTTGGCCATTAATTCCAAGGAACAATCTACAGTTAAATTGGTGACAGATGCTGCTAAGAGTCTTATGGCTGACAAGATTCAACGATTACGTGAACGTGGTATTCAGAAAGAGACCTTGAGAACCATGATTATTGGGATTCCAAATGCTGGGAAATCTACCTTGATGAATCGTTTGGCTGGTAAAAAAATTGCCGTTGTAGGAAATAAACCTGGTGTGACAAAAGGTCAACAGTGGTTGAAGTCTAATAAGGACTTGGAAATCCTTGATACTCCGGGGATTTTGTGGCCTAAGTTTGAAGATGAATTGGTCGGCTTGAAGCTTGCTTTGACCGGAGCCATCAAGGACCAGCTCTTGCCAATGGATGAAGTTACGATTTTTGGACTTAGTTATTTTAAAACTTACTATCCTGAACGTTTAGAGGAACGCTTTAAAGGGATTGACCTTGAGGAAGAGGCACCAGAAATCATAATGGAAATGACTCGAAAACTTGGCTTCCGTGAAGATTATGACCGTTTCTATAATCTATTTGTCAAAGAAGTTCGTGATGGAAAACTAGGTCGTTACACACTTGATATTGTTGGGATCGATACTGATGGCGACAATTAAAGAAGTCAAAGAGCAATTGGCAGCATTGATAGATCTTGACGATCAACGATGGGCAAGTTTTGAGGAAGATAGTCGAGCTGGTGTACAGACTGCAATTAAGCAACGCCGTAAGGCTATCCAAGCTGAGATTGCTGAGGAAGAACGCTTAGAGATGATGCTCAGTTACGAAAAAGTACTTTATGCTCAGGGAGTTGAACTCATTGCAGGTGTTGATGAAGTTGGACGTGGCCCTTTGGCTGGGCCGGTGGTAGCTGCAGCGGTTATCTTACCAAAGTTTTGCAAAATAAAAGGTCTCAATGACAGTAAAAAAATTCCAAAATCAAAACATGAAGCTATTTATAAGCAGGTGATGAAGGAAGCAGTTGCTGTTGGGGTTGGTATTAAGGACAACCATGTGATTGACGATGTCAATATTTATGAAGCAACCAAGCTTGCTATGGCTGAAGCTATTGAAAATCTTAGTCCCAAACCTGAACATTTGTTAATTGATGCCATGACTTTGGACTTACCAATAGGACAAACATCAATTATAAAAGGGGATGCTAATTCTTTATCAATTGCGGCAGCTTCTATCGTAGCAAAGGTAACCCGTGATAAGATGATGGCTGACTATGATCAGGAGTTTCCTGGTTACGCATTTGCCAAAAATGCAGGCTATGGTACCAAGGATCATCTGTCTGGCCTAGATAAATTTGGTGTTACACCAATTCATAGAAGAAGCTTCGAACCAATAAAGTCAATAATAAAAAGTAGGTGAAGTGGCGTGATTTTAGCTATTGATATCGGAGGAACCTTTATCAAGTTTGGGTTAGTTGATGTAGTTGATGATGATTTTAAGATTAGCAATCAATCTAAAGTTCCAACACCACCAACGTTAGACGACTTTTGGTTGACTTTAGAGCATATTGTCTCGTCTCACAAGGATATCATTTCTGGGATTGCCATTGCGTGCCCAGGAGAAATAAATAGTAAACGTGGTTTCATTTTCAAGGGCGGTCTTATCCCTTATTTAACGGCTATTCCACTTGGGTCACGATTGACTAAAACATTTCAACTGCCTGTAAAGGTTATCAATGATGCTGATGCAGCGGCTTTGGCTGAAGCCAGATATGGAAGTCTACAAGAGTTAGATTGTGGGGCTGCCTTGGTTTTAGGTACGGGTGTTGGTTTAGGACTTGTCTCACAGGAGGACTTGCTATCACCTCTATCAGTTACCCAATATCTGCGAGCTCCAAGTCCCCAAAGCATGAGTCAAACCTCTCTTCCCTTCCAGTGGGAATTGTTTATGCATGGCTTAGTAAGTCTTGTCGATAACAAAGGGTCTGCAGTAGGCTTTATTCATGAAGCCAGTGAGTTACTTGGGTTAAATCAAGACGATGGTCCAACAGTATTCTCAGTGATAGAGGAAAATCAATCGGAAGATCTAAATCTTTTATTTAAAAACTATTGTCATGAAATTGCTGTTCTTGTACTAAATTTGCAGAGCTTCTTTAGGCTGGAGAAAGTTGTTATCGGTGGTGGTATCAGTAGGCAAGATACTTTAATTGAAGGAATATGCGATGCTTATGAGGAGTTATTTAATGATAAGTCTGAATTAGGTTTTGAGCCTATAACTCTTCAAGCCTGTCATTTCCATAACGATAGTAACCTATTAGGGGCGGCGTCTTATTTTGCCTCTGAAAATGATTTATAATCAAGGAAAGTTCCATAATGGAGCTTTTTTCTTTTCTGTTGCGAATAAAGAAAAGGAGGTATCTATATGAATAATTTTGAACTTTTTAAACTTAAAGCCGCTGGGTTGACGAATTTGAATATCTTAAATATTTTGGACTATCAAAAGACTAAAGATAGAAAATTGAGTTTACGTGATATGGCAGTGGTATCCAAGTCTAAAAATGCAGTACTCTTTATGGAAAAGTATAAGAGTTTAGATATTAAGCAACTCAAAGAACAGTTTGAACGTTTTCCTACGTTATCGATTTTTGATAAAGAATATCCCATTGAGCTGAAGCACACCTATAATCCTCCTGTTCTCCTTTATTATCAGGGAAATCTTGATTTACTGATTAAACCAAAGCTAGCTGTTGTTGGGGCAAGAAATTGTTCTGAAACAGGCAAGCAGTCTGTTCGAAAAATTGTTAGTGAACTTGGTAATCAGTTTACTATTGTGAGTGGATTGGCGCGTGGAATTGATACTTGTGCGCATATGGAGTCCTTGAAAAATAAGGGAAACACTATTGCAGTTATCGGGACAGGACTTGATGTTTATTATCCTAAAGAAAATAAAGCTTTGCAGGACTATATGGCTAAAAACCATTTAGTTCTTACAGAATATGGACCGGGGGAACAGCCTCTCAAGTACCATTTTCCTGAACGAAATCGGATTATTTCTGGATTGTGTCAAGGAGTTATGGTCGTAGAAGCTAAGCTTCGCTCGGGAAGCCTGATTACTTGTGAGCGTGCCATGGAAGAAGGTAGAGATGTTTTTGCTATTCCAGGAAATATTTTAGATGGAAAGTCAGACGGATGCCATCACTTGATTCAGGAGGGTGCAAAGTGCATCACGACAGGGTTTGACATTCTTTCAGAGTTTTCTTGAAAATCAAAGTTCTCCTATAGAGATAAAGTTTTTTATTGACAGTTAAAGAAAAGGAAGGTATCATGTTAGTTGCTTGGTTCAAGATGTTTCATTTTTTAATGTCTTGTGACTAGATTTTAGACAGATTAGTGGCGCAGCCAGTTTATAATATTACAAGGAAATAGTCTATGGCGACAGCAACGAAAACTAAAACAACAAAGAAAACGACAGCCAAAAAGGCGACTAAAAAGAGGGCGACACCAAAGAAAAATTTGGTCATCGTGGAGTCTCCTGCCAAAGCAAAAACTATTGAAAAGTACCTTGGGCGCAATTATAAAGTTGTAGCCTCTGTTGGGCATATCCGTGATTTGAAAAAATCAAGTATGTCTATTGATTTTGAAAACAACTACGAACCTCAGTACATTAATATTCGAGGTAAAGGACCTCTTATCAATGAATTGAAGAAAGAGGCTAAAAAAGCTAAGCAAGTCTTTCTCGCAAGTGACCCGGACCGTGAAGGGGAAGCCATTTCATGGCATTTGTCACATATTCTTGGTTTAGAGCCAGAGGAAAAAAATCGTGTCGTCTTTAACGAAATTACTAAAGATGCAGTGAAGAATGCCTTTGTGGAGCCACGCGCCATTGACATGGACTTGGTAGATGCGCAGCAAGCTCGTCGTGTCTTGGACCGTATTGTGGGTTACTCTATTTCACCTCTTCTTTGGAAGAAGGTTAAGAAAGGTCTTTCTGCAGGTCGGGTGCAATCGGTAGCTCTTAAGCTTATTATTGACCGTGAGAATGAAATTAAGGCCTTTAAACCAGAAGAATATTGGACAATTGATGGTGCCTTTAAGAAGGGGGCTAAGAAGTTTCAGGCTAGCTTCTATGGCTTGGATGGTAAAAAGCTTAAGCTCAACAATAATGACGATGTTCAAGCTGTTCTTTCTCGTATCACGAGTGATGACTTTAACGTTGACAAGGTAGAGAAAAAAGAACGCCGTCGTAATGCACCATTGCCATATACAACCTCATCTCTCCAACAGGATGCTGCCAATAAGATTAACTTCCGTACACGTAAGACCATGATGGTTGCTCAGCAGTTGTACGAGGGGATTAATCTTGGTTCAGGAGCTCAAGGTTTGATTACCTATATGCGTACGGACTCTACACGTATCAGTCCGGTGGCACAAAACCAGGCTGCTGAATTTATTACAGAACGCTTTGGTTCTAAATATTCAAAACATGGAAGCAAGGTGAAAAATAGTTCAGGAGCACAAGATGCCCATGAAGCTATCCGTCCTTCAAATGTTTTCCAAACACCAGAGAGCATTGCTAAGTATTTGGATAAGGATCAGCTTAAGCTCTATACCCTTATTTGGAATCGTTTTGTGGCGAGTCAGATGACGGCTGCAGTTTTTGATACGATGAAAGTGACCTTGTCTCAAAATGGTGTCATTTTCACAGCAAATGGTAGCCAAATCAAGTTTGACGGTTATATGGCCGTTTACAACGACTCTGATAAAAATAAAATGCTTCCTGATATGGCTGAAGGTGATACGGTTAAGAAGGTTGTGACAACGCCTGAACAACACTTTACGCAACCACCTGCACGCTATTCTGAAGCGACATTGATTAAGACTTTGGAAGAAAATGGTGTTGGTCGTCCGTCAACATATGCGCCAACGCTTGATGTTATCCAACGTCGCTACTATGTCAAATTGGTGGCTAAACGTTTTGAACCAACTGAACTTGGTGAAATCGTAAATAGCTTAATCGTAGAATTCTTCCCAGATATCGTGGATGTTAAATTCACCGCCGAGATGGAAGGGAAACTCGATAAAGTCGAAATCGGTAAGGAACAATGGCAGAAGGTAATTGATGAATTCTTCAAACCTTTCCAAAAAGAATTGGAAAAAGCTGAAGAAGGAATTGAAAAAATCCAAATCAAGGATGAGCCTGCTGGTTTTGATTGTGACCTCTGTGGTCACCCAATGGTCATCAAACTTGGTCGATATGGTAAGTTCTACGCATGTAGTAACTTCCCAGACTGTCACAATACTAAGGCCATAACCAAAGAAATTGGCGTTACTTGTCCAACCTGTGGTCAAGGTCAGGTCATCGAACGTAAGACAAAACGTAATCGTGTCTTTTATGGTTGTGACCGCTATCCTGACTGTGAATTTACGTCGTGGGATATCCCTGTTGGACGTAACTGTCCTAAATCAGGCGATTACCTCGTCGAGAAGAAAGTACGTGGTGGTGGCAAACAAGTCATCTGTAGTAACGAAGAGTGTGACTACAAAGAATCTATTGTTAAATAAAAAGAAAACTATCTCAAGTTAAAACTTGGGATAGTTTTTTGTATTTTATCAGAAAAACTGATACTTTCCTTAAATTTGTTTTTTATACTAAGAATGAAAAGAAAGGAGAGTTATTATGAAACGTTTAAGTCTATCAGGTTTCCAACTCAAATATATAGCCCTAATTACTATGGTATTCGACCATATTCATTATTTTTTTGATTATACAGGGAAAATACCTATTTGGTTTACTATGATTGGGAGATTAGCGGCACCCTTGTTCCTTTTTGCTGTGATTGAAGGTTTCGTTCATACACACAATCGAAAAAAATACTTCCTAAAGATTTATGCTTTAGCAATTTTGATGGGATTGATTCAGTTTGGTTTCTATAATTTTCTACATCCTCTAGTTAGACCAGATGGTTTCTTTCCACAAAATATGATGCTGTCGTCATTCGCAATTTTGCTCGTTGCTCTTCAAGGTATTGCTTGGATTCAAGAAAAGAAATACCTTAAAGGACTCCCAACTTTACTTTTTCCATTGTTACTTCCATGGTTAATGGTACCTTTTTATCTGCTAAGCGCAAACAAACCTATGTTAGGTTTTCTACTAAATTTACTCAATTTTACAGTGCTGCCAGTTCATACATTTATCAGTGACGGAGGAACGTGGTTACTTTTGACTGGTATCGCTATGTATCTTTGTCATAAGAATCTTAAGAAAGAAGTGCTTGCTTTTGTGAGTGTTAGTCTTGTTTGGGTACTAATGGCGATTGTTCTAGGCAGACCTTCTTTTCACGATTTAATGTTTAAATACATTGAATGGATGGAAATATTTTCAGCTCCTTTAATGCTTTGCTATAACGGTGAGAGAGGGAAAGGGTCAAAATATTTGTTCTACATCTTTTATCCAAGTCATATTTATCTACTTTACGCCTTGTCATTTGTCTTCTATAGATGATATGATAAGGGTACTTTGAAGGAAAGGAGAGGTTATGGCTCAGATACTTGTTGTTGATGATCAGGAAGATATTGTTCAATTGGTTGTAAAGGCTTTAGAGCTTCAAAATCATAAGGTGACGGGGCTTACAAGTGTTTTAGATTTGGATAAGAACTCGTTGCCACGCTTTGACTTGATTTTACTGGATATCATGATGCCTGATGTTGATGGTTTCCAGTTTTGTCATGAGATTCGTGATCAGGTGGATTGTCCTATACTCTTTATTACAGCCAAAACGCAAGAGGTTGATATTGTCCAAGGCTTGACTTATGGTGCTGATGATTATATTTGTAAGCCATTTGGGGTTAAAGAACTGCAAGCGCGTGTGGCTGCTCACTTGAGACGTGAACATCGTGAGCGTCACCATAAGCTTTCACTTGGGGATTTTCAGTTTGATTTGTCGGCTCAGGAGCTTTATGTTGAGAATCAGTTGTTAGATTTGACTAAATCGGAGTACGGTATTTGTCAATTTTTGGCTGAAAATAAGGGTCAAGTCTTTTCAAAAGAACAAATCTACACGCATTTGTACGGCTATGAGGATAAAGGAAGTCCAACAGCAGTGGCTGAACATATTAAAAATATCCGTGCAAAGCTCAAAGATGTTGGGCAAAATCCTATTGAAACAGTCTGGGGGATTGGTTACAAGTGGCACTAATAAAAAAACGAGAATACTCTCTAAGAACAATCTTGTTATCTTATGTCGTTAGCCTGACGATCCTCTCGGCAATCAGCAGTCTTCTTATTTTGTATTTGTTCAGTTTGTCTTATCGTTTTGGAGTTGTGATTCCAGCAAATCAAGTTGAGAGTGATTTGTCTGCTGTGAGAAGTGATATTGAAACTTCTAAGGTCTTTAATCCCGAGATTTTACCTGATGGTACGAGTTATGTCTTTTTAACTAGAGATTTTAAGCTTAAAAAGTCTAACATGCCTGTTAACTTGCAAGAAGAATCCTTACTAAATTACCAATTCAAGAATGCTCACGGTGGGATATACGGCTATTTTCAGTCTTTTGAACGGTCAGATGGTATAGTCATTGTCAACTATCAATTATCACCTAGGTATCATAATGCGTGGATGAATCAGCATTTTCCAAATGCTGATATATTGATGATTGGCTCAATGATTGTATTCATTCTCCTCATATTTATTATTTTAACTTTTTACTATGCAAATAAATTAAGCCAGCAGCTTAAACCTATATTAAAAGTTACTGAAAAAATTTCCCAACAAGACTTGGATTTTAAAACCACTCAGTCTACAATTAAGGAGTTCAATCAGGTTTTAAGTGGTTTGGATCATATGCGAGTAGCACTTCGTGAATCTTTGATGGAAAATTGGAGGGCTGAGCAAGATAAGCAAAATCAAATTTCTGCCTTAACTCATGACCTAAAGACGCCCCTTACAGTTTCCCGTGGCAATGCGGAACTTTTAGCCATGACACCCTTAAATGCAGACCAAATGGACTTATTAAAACATTTTCAAAAGGGGATTGCACAGGTTGATGCTTACGTTAAAGAATTGTCAGAACTCAACAAAATGAGTTTGAAGAAAACCCTGTCGCTTGAAGACATTTCGGTTAGGGAATTTGTTGAAGACATTTACGATCAAACCTTGTCATTAGCTCAAACCAAACAAATCAATGTGGTATTTGACAAGAAGGAAATTGCGAAAGAAAGCATAGGCAATTGGGATAAGTCCTTGTTGAATCGAGCTATTATGAATATTGTTTCAAATGCCGTAGAGCATACACCCAGTGGCAGTCAGTTGCTCTTGACCGCTAGGGTAGAAGAAGATGAGTTCAAGTTTGTCTGTCTTGATTCTGGCCCTGGATTTTCCCTTGAATCACTTGAAAAGGCCACTCAGCTCTTTTATCAAAAGGATAAAAGTAGACAGAGCCGCAATCATAGTGGCCTTGGTCTGACTATTGCTAATGATATTATTCGTTTACACCATGGTAGTCTTTCTCTTTCAAATGACAATGGCACGGGTGGTGCTAAAGTGACTATCATTTTACCCCTTTAAACCCAGATGACTCCTAGTCGCCAGACGAGGAGTTTTTTGCTATACTACTAAGAGTAAAAATGAAGAAAGATTTGTGGGAATAGGATTTTATCTTATTCCCGAAGAGGTATTAGTGTCATGTCTCAATCAAAAGCAGATTATATTAACGTGATTGGAGCTGGTTTGGCCGGATCCGAGGCGGCTTATCAGATTGCCAAACGTGGTATTCCAGTAAAACTTTATGAAATGCGCGGGGTCAAAGCAACACCACAGCATAAGACAACAAATTTTGCAGAATTGGTTTGCTCTAACTCTTTCCGTGGCGATAGCTTGACAAATGCTGTAGGGCTTCTTAAAGAAGAAATGCGTCGCTTGGACTCTATCATTATGCGTAATGGAGAAGCTCACCGTGTTCCAGCTGGTGGTGCCATGGCGGTTGACCGTGAAGGTTATGCAGAAGCAGTGACAGCTGAAATTGAGAACAATCCATTAATTGAAGTTATCCGTGAAGAAATCACAGAAATTCCTGATGATGCCATTACAGTTATTGCTTCAGGACCATTGACTTCTGATGCTTTGGCTGAAAAAATTCATGAGCTTAACGGTGGAGATGGCTTCTATTTCTATGATGCCGCTGCACCAATCGTTGATAAAGCGACTATCGACATGAACAAGGTTTACCTTAAGTCACGCTATGACAAGGGTGAAGCAGCTTATCTAAACTGTCCTATGACTAAGGAAGAGTTCATGGCTTTCCATGATGCCTTGACAACAGCTGAAGAGGCTCCTTTGAATTCCTTTGAAAAAGAAAAGTATTTCGAAGGGTGTATGCCTATTGAGGTCATGGCTAAACGTGGCATCAAAACAATGCTTTATGGCCCTATGAAACCGGTCGGTTTGGAGTATCCTGAGGATTATAAGGGGCCACGTGACGGCGATTTTAAGACACCTTATGCGGTTGTTCAGCTTCGTCAGGACAATGCGGCTGGTAGTCTCTATAACATCGTTGGTTTCCAAACCCACCTTAAATGGGGAGAGCAAAAGCGTGTCTTCCAAATGATTCCAGGTCTTGAAAATGCTGAATTTGTGCGTTATGGGGTTATGCACCGCAACTCTTACATGGATTCGCCAAACTTGCTTAAACAGACCTTCCAATCAAAATCAAACCCTAACTTGTTCTTTGCTGGACAAATGACTGGTGTTGAAGGTTATGTTGAATCAGCTGCCTCAGGTTTGGTTGCTGGAATCAATGCAGCCCGTCTTTTTAAAGGTGAAGAGGAACTTATCTTTCCTCATACAACAGCTATCGGGAGCCTTCCATATTATGTGACACATGCTGAAAGCAAACATTTCCAACCAATGAATGTTAACTTTGGTATTATCAAAGAATTGGAAGGCTCACGTATTCGTGACAAGAAAGAGCGTTATGAAAAGATCGCAGAGAGAGCTCTTAAAGATTTACAAACTTTTATAGAAGCTTAATGCGAACATAAAAAGCCCTCACAAGAGTGAAGGCTTTTCGTTTTAGAGAGGAGCGAATAGAAATATCAATTAACCAAAGAATTTCTTAGCGATATCTTGACCTTGTTTGATTTTAGCCCATTGTTGAGGTGTTGCCAACTCATTACCTGAGTTACATGAGGCGAAACCACATTGGTGAGAAGGGAAGAGACGCTCTTTAGGAAGGATTTGACTAGCTTTTTCAAGCAAGTCAAGGACACGTTCTTCGTCATCAAGGTCAGTTGTTTTAGATGACAAAAGTCCTAGAACATAGCGTTCAATTCCTTTAAATCCCCAGACAAAGTCTAAATGCCACATAGAACGTCCAAACTCACCATCAGTAAGGATGTCAATACCGTTAGCTTTTTGGTCAACCACAATTTGCTTAATATTTGCAGTTTCAGTTTCTTGATAACCAGGAAGGGCATCGTAGAAAGGATACTGGATGTTGTCACGGTGCTCGATTTCGTCCTTGTATTTACGGAGATCCGCAGGACGAAGGAGAGAACCAACTAATTGAAATTTAGATTTTGTCATAAGATTCACCTCAAAATAAGATTTTATGTCTATAATACTTTTTATTTATTTCAATTGAAAATCGTTATTTTCTTTCTGAGGGTATAGTTTAAGAATATATAAGGTTTTGATCTGCAAAATGACACTTCCTATGGTAAAATGAAAAGAAAACAATGAAGGTTGGGAACATGCAAAAAACATTTTTTATTATTAAACCAGATGCTGTAAAACGACACTTGATGGGACAAGTGATTGATCGTATTGAACGTCGTGGCTTTATTATTGAACGCATGGAGATGCTGACGCTTGACGAAGAACGTCTTAAAGAACATTATGCTCAATTGGTTGATAAACCCTTTTTCCCTAGTATTTCTGAATTCATGATGAGTGGTCCATCAGTGATTGGTATTATGTCTGGTCCAGGTGTTATCAAGTCATGGCGTGATATGATGGGAGCAACTAATCCTGGGGATGCTGCTCCTGGAACGATTCGTGGAGACTTTGCAACCGCACCAGATGGTGACATGATTCCAAACATTGTTCATGGCTCTGATTCAGAAGAATCTGCGGCTCGAGAAATTAAGATTTGGTTTGGTGAGTAAGATGGATTTAGTACAGATTCAATCTGATTTAGCTAAGGGTGGACTGTTAATTGATGTCAGAAGTCCAGAAGAGTATTCAGAAGGTCATGTTAAGAATGCCCTCTTGATTCCTCATACACAATTTTTTTCTGCTGAGATTCCAGCTGAAAAAGACGCTTCCATTTACCTCTATTGTAAAATGGGACCTCGTGCAGAATTTGCTGCCTCAGTCCTTAAAGAGCGAGGCTATACTAAGGTGACTAATCTAGGTGGTTTGGATGATATGGAAGCCCTAGGGTTTAAGTTTGAAAAATAATAGAAATAAGGTCACTAGTAGTGATCTTATTTGTTTGCAGAAAGCATGACAATTTATTGACAACGCTTTCATAAAGTGGTAAGATTTTTATTGAGTTAAGACAAAGCCTATGAAAATGACTTTGCCAGAACTTGACTAACTTAGCGTATTCCAATTGAGATAAGGCTTCTTATTAAGCCAGTGACTCTAATTGGTAGAGGAGGATTTCGTATGTCAAAAGTTGCTATTGTTACAGGTGCAGGTCAAGGTATTGGTTTTGCGATTGCAAAACGCTTGGTTGAAGATGGTTTTAAAGTCGGAATATTGGACTATAACGCTGAAACCGCTGAAAAAGCAGTTGCTGAATTGTCAGAAGACAAAGCATTTTCCGTTGTAGTAGATGTGTCTAAACAAGCTGAGGTAGCAGCAGCTTTCCAAAAAGTAGTTGATCACTTTGGCGACTTGAATGTTGTTGTTAATAATGCTGGTGTGGCACCAACAACACCGCTTGACACTATTACTGAAGAACAGTTTCAACGTACATTTAATATTAATGTTGGTGGAGTTATCTGGGGTGCACAAGCTGCCCAAGCACAATTTAAAGCACTTGGTCATGGTGGTAAAATCATCAATGCAACTTCACAAGCAGGTGTCGTTGGTAACCCTAACTTGACTGTATACGGTGGAACTAAATTCGCAGTTCGTGGTATTACTCAAACTTTGGCGCGTGACTTGGCTGATTCAGGTATCACTGTAAATGCTTATGCACCAGGTATCGTTAAGACTCCAATGATGTTTGATATTGCCCACGAAGTTGGTAAAAATGCTGGTAAAGATGATGAGTGGGGTATGCAAACTTTTGCTAAAGATATTACCCTCAAACGTTTGTCAGAACCTGAAGATGTTGCAGCAGCAGTTAGCTTCTTAGCTGGACCTGACTCAAACTACATCACAGGTCAAACAATCATTGTTGATGGTGGTATGCAGTTCCATTAAGATTAAAAGGGAGAGCGAAATGCTCTCTCTTTTTTGCTTGATAAAAAATAATATTTCTGATAATATAATTATAAATATTTATGGTTTTAAAGGGGATTCCTATGTCAGACATTTTACACTATATTGCTGAGCACCCGTTTTATAGTCTTTTTCTATTGGGAATTGTTGTACTAGCCTTTGGTTTAGCTCCATTTTCAAGTAGTTCAATAGAGAACAAGCGTTCAGCTATTATTAATAAGCACTATAACGATAATTTCAAGAAGTAAAAAGCCCAAACTATACCGGTTTGGACTTTTTTTACTGTTATTTTAGCTGTTTTCATCTTCCACAAGGTCATGTATATCTTTTTTTAATTCACTTGTTTGAATGATTGATTCTTCCCCTAAAGCGTTATATTTTTCTTTATCTTTTTTTGAGTAAACTTTTTTAGGATGGAATTTTTTGTTAATTAGAGTAATCATTTGACGACGTAAGTTCATTTCTTCATTAATATTTTGTTTGTCTCGTATCCAAGCAACTGTTAAGACAAATAACATGATCATTCCAATATATCCCAAAATTGGATACATGAGCCCAACAAGTTCCTTGAATCCCATAAATGAAAGAATGAAACCAATTATTACCGAGGTGATAAGGTAAATACGAAACTTCTTGACGTTATCACCTGAGAATCGTTTAGCGAGAGCATAAAAAAGACTAAAGGCAGTGTTAAAGATTAAACCAAATATTACAATTGCGTAGGTAAACGCAAACAATGGATGAACCCTGTTGGCTAAAATTAACATGGGAATATCGACACCTTTTATACTATCTACATTAGCGAATAAGACAAGTGAAGCAACAGCAATAATCAATCCGACTATAGCACCACCAATGGTACCACTTTTTTTGGCGACACCAATTCGCATAATTGAGCCTCCAAGTACAAATGCCATGGATACACCGGTCATCACACAAAGTGCAAAATAATTTATGACAGCCATCCAAATATTCGGCATTGCGGGTGTAAGTTGACGAGCAACCATATCTAGATGGTTAAGGTTGTAACTTTTACCGATAAAAGTTTGACCAGCAATAATGAGTATCATAATAATTATTATTGGTGTGAATATTCCAATGATATTAGTGATTTTCTCAAAGTCCATAAAACTGACGATAATGACTAGGGCTGTACAAATCAAGGCACCAATCCAAATAGGAAAACCAAACTGCTGATGCAAATTAGAACCTGCTCCAGCAATCATGACAAAACCAATAACAAAACAAGAAATAATAAGGGATAGGTCTAAGATTTTATTGGTAATTGGATGAGCTATTTTAGATAATACTTCAGAATGATCATTAGACCGATAATAACTTCCTAGTGTAAGGATTATTTTCCCAAAAAAAGCATTTAGTACAGCGAGAACTAAAACGCCTAATAAGCCGACTAATCCAAAGCTAACAAAATATTGCATAAGGTCCTGTCCAGAGGAGAGTCCTGCACCGACAATGATTCCTACGTAGGCAAGTGCTACTGATAAAATTTTCTTAAACATAAACATCCTTTCAACTATTTATTTCTAAAAAAGATTATTATATTCTATTTTAATTAGTAAGTTTAACAAAAATATTACATATTCTTTGTTTAGAGGTAAAGATGATTAGGAAATCTGTAATTGTTCAGAATTTTGTTACTAATAAAGCTACTTCTAAAGTAATAAACTCATTAAAGGAAGAAATTCCTTTGATGTTTGGTAAAAGACAACTAAGTATGAATAACCTATGTAATCTGGTAGATAGAGATAGGCAAAAGCCTGTCTTTTTTGTATAATAGGAGGTAACGATTAGTTTTTTTATAATCACAAGTAAGAACTAGGAAAGATAAAAATGCCAAATATTGAAGAATTAAAACAACGACAGGAGAAGATTCGTAACTTCTCAATTATTGCCCATATTGACCACGGTAAATCAACGCTTGCTGACCGTATCTTGGAAAAGACTGAGACAGTATCAAGTCGTGAGATGCAGGCGCAACTCCTTGATAGTATGGACCTCGAGCGTGAACGTGGTATCACTATCAAACTAAATGCCATTGAGCTTAACTACACAGCTAAAGACGGTGAGACTTATATTTTCCACCTTATCGACACACCAGGACACGTGGACTTTACTTATGAGGTATCACGCTCCCTTGCTGCCTGTGAGGGTGCTATCTTGGTGGTAGATGCAGCTCAAGGGATTGAAGCACAAACACTTGCCAATGTTTACTTGGCACTTGATAATGACTTGGAAATCTTACCAGTTATCAATAAAATCGACCTTCCAGCTGCAGATCCTGAACGTGTGCGTACAGAGGTTGAAGATGTTATCGGACTAGATGCTTCGGAAGCCGTGCTTGCATCAGCTAAAGCTGGTATTGGTATCGAAGAGATTCTCGAACAAATCGTTGAGAAGGTTCCTGCGCCTCAAGGTGATGTGGAAGCACCTCTCCAAGCCCTTATCTTTGACTCTGTTTATGATGCGTATCGTGGTGTCATTCTCCAAGTGCGTGTGGTTAACGGAATGGTTAAACCAGGCGATAAGATTCAAATGATGTCTAATGGCAAAACCTTTGACGTTACTGAGGTCGGTATTTTCACACCTAAAGCTGTTGGCCGTGACTACCTTGCGACAGGTGATGTTGGTTATATAGCTGCCTCAATTAAGACTGTTGCTGATACTCGTGTCGGTGATACAGTGACACTTGCAGATAATCCAGCAGCAGAGCCACTCCATGGCTATAAGCAAATGAATCCAATGGTCTTCGCCGGTCTTTATCCAATTGAGTCTAATAAATACAATGACTTGCGTGAGGCCCTTGAAAAGCTCCAATTGAATGATGCCAGTCTTCAATTTGAGCCTGAAACGTCTCAAGCCCTTGGTTTTGGTTTCCGTTGTGGTTTCTTGGGTCTTCTTCACATGGATGTTATCCAAGAGCGCTTGGAACGTGAGTTTAACATCGATCTCATCATGACGGCACCATCGGTAGTTTACCATGTTAACACTACTGACGGTGAGATGCTTGAAGTGTCTAACCCATCTGAGTTCCCAGATCCTACACGCATTGATGCTATCGAAGAGCCTTATGTTAAAGCTCAAATCATGGTTCCTCAAGAATATGTTGGTGCGGTTATGGAGTTGGCACAACGTAAACGTGGTGATTTTGAAACCATGGAATATATCGATGATAATCGTGTTAATGTTATTTATCAGATTCCACTTGCCGAAATCGTCTTTGATTTCTTTGATAAATTGAAATCATCAACACGTGGTTATGCAAGCTTTGACTATGAATTGTCAGAATATCGTCGTTCACAATTGGTGAAAATGGATATTCTCCTTAATGGTGACAAGGTCGATGCCCTTAGCTTCATCGTTCACAAGGAATTTGCTTACGAGCGTGGAAAACTTATCGTTGATAAACTTAAGAAAATCATTCCACGTCAACAATTCGAAGTGCCTATCCAAGCGGCTATTGGTCAAAAAATTGTTGCCCGTACAGATATCAAAGCCCTTCGTAAAAATGTCTTGGCAAAATGTTATGGTGGTGACGTTTCACGTAAACGTAAACTCCTCGAAAAACAAAAAGCCGGTAAGAAACGTATGAAAGCCATCGGTTCGGTTGAAGTACCACAAGAAGCCTTCTTGTCAGTACTTTCAATGGACGAAGATGAGAAATAAGAGTAATAGTCAGAATGTGATGTTCTGGCTATTTTTGTAAAAAAGTTATGATAAAGATGATTTTAAACTTTCACTTCTCAAAGCGTGGAAGGATTTATGCTGCGACTATACTAATGCTTTTCTTTTTAGGGAAATGGCTATACAAAGCATGTAGCAGACTTACAGACTGCCCTAAAAGCAGATAAGGTAACTTCCAATGAGATTTTTCTAGTCGTCAACAATATGTTGTACTTAGTCATGTAGAACCCACATACTATATTACGATAATACTATAAAATCGGACTTAGAGAATATAAAGAAGATAGATAAGGATTCATGGGGCTTTTAGTCTTATCAGGAAACCCATCACAAGCATTTTTCTCAGCTTTAGGCTATAATATACAAAAGGAATGTTGGGAGGGCCACTATGGATATCACAAATTTTATTCCTAGTCAGCGACAGGCTATGTTGAAACGTTTTCAGCAAGTGGAGGCCTTGGGATTAGGTGCAATTCGTATTGAGTTGAAGGTTGTTAATCCTGTAGGTATTATTTATGAGTGCTACATTATGGCAGGGGATAATTATTTTTCTGATCAAGCAGTGGTGTCTTTCCGTATTCTATACGAAAAGGACCTGGATAGGATTTCTTTGGACGTGGTGGACATCCCTGGGCGATCAAGCTTGTCAAATTACCTCAAGCTATTGGGAATTTTTGAAGGCTTGCAAAATTATCTCAATCGAGAGTTTGCTAAGGTAAAAAATAGTTAAACACCTGATAGCAATCAGGTGTTTCTTTTTACGTTTGAAGTGCAAAATTTCACAATCTTTTTTTCACAAGATTGTCTAAAAACTGTGCTATAATGATAACAGAATTGTGAAGTGATTAAAGTTTGTGAAAAATGGAGCATACTTTAACTCTTTGTGACCTATACTTGAAAGGAAAGTGGGCTCTGTTTTTGAAGAGCCAGAAGGACTGTGTTCATGTCAGATGAAAAGCAATTGTATGGTGCGGACTTAGTGGTTGATAGTTTAATCAACCATGATGTTGATTATGTCTTTGGTATCCCTGGAGCAAAAATCGATAGGGTTTTTGATACTTTGGAAGATAAGGGACCTGAATTGATTGTTGCCCGTCATGAGCAAAATGCCGCTTTTATGGCTCAGGGTGTTGGACGAATTACAGGCAAACCTGGTGTTGTTTTGGTAACATCTGGTCCTGGTGTATCCAATTTGGCTACTGGATTGGTAACAGCTACGGATGAGGGAGACCCTGTCCTTGCTATTGGTGGTCAGGTTAAACGTTCAGATCTTTTGAAACGTGCCCACCAATCAATGAATAATGTTGCCATGCTTGAGCCAATTACTAAGTATGCAGCTGAAGTACATGATGCTAATACCCTTTCTGAAACAGTAGCAAATGCCTATCGCTATGCTAAATCAGGGAAACCTGGCGCAAGCTTTATTTCAATTCCTCAAGATGTAACTGATGCTACAGTCAGTGTTAAGGCTATTAAGCCTATGACAGATCCAAAACTTGGTTCAGCATCTGTTTCTGATATTAACTATCTCGCACAAGCCATTAAAAATGCCGTATTACCGGTCTTACTTTTAGGGAACGGTGCTTCATCAGAAGCTGTAACTTACTCTATTCGCCAGATTTTGAAACATGTTAAATTACCAGTTGTTGAAACTTTCCAAGGTGCTGGTATTGTGTCACGTGATCTTGAAGAAGATACTTTCTTTGGTCGTGTAGGCCTTTTCCGAAATCAACCAGGAGACATGTTGCTTAAGAAGTCTGACTTGATTATTGCCATTGGTTATGACCCAATCGAATATGAAGCGCGTAACTGGAATGCTGAAATTTCAGCCCGTATCATTGTAATTGACGTTGAACCTGCTGAGGTGGATACTTACTTCCAGCCAGAACGTGAGTTGATTGGTAATGTTGAAGCAACTTTAGATTTGCTCTTGCCAGCTATTCAAGGTTATAAATTACCTGAAGGATCGGTTGAATACCTTAAAGGATTGAAGAATAACGTTGTTGATGATGTTAAGTTTGATCGCCGACTTGAAGAAGGAAAGGTACATCCGCTAGATTTGATTGAAGTTTTGCAAGACCAAACCAAAGATGATATGACAGTCACCGTTGACGTTGGTAGTCACTATATTTGGATGGCCCGCTATTTCAAATCTTATGAACCACGTCATTTGCTTTTCTCAAATGGGATGCAAACTTTAGGGGTTGCTCTTCCGTGGGCCATCTCTGCAGCTTTGGTTCGTCCTAAGACAAAAGTCATTTCTGTTTCTGGTGACGGTGGTTTCCTCTTCTCAGCACAAGAATTGGAAACGGCAGTTCGTTTGAAATTGCCAATTGTTCATATTATCTGGAACGATGGTCATTACAATATGGTGGAATTCCAGGAAGAAATGAAGTACGGTCGTTCATCTGGGGTTGACTTTGGTCCAGTTGATTTTGTAAAATATGCTGAGAGCTTTGGAGCAAAAGGATATCGTGCAACAAGTAAGGAAGAGTTTGCTAGCTTGCTTCAAGAAGCCTTGGTTCAAGCTGTAGATGGACCAGTCCTTATTGATGTTCCAATTGATTATAAAGATAATATTAAACTTGGCGAAACTATCTTGCCAGATGAATTTTACTAAGAAGAGGGTGTAGACATGTCTGAAGCCATAAAATTATTTCAATATAATACCTTGGGAGCCTTGATGGCTGGGCTTTATGGAGGTACTTTAACAGTTGGTGAATTGTTGGAGCATGGAGACTTGGGCCTCGGAACATTAGATTCTATCGATGGTGAGTTGATTGTTCTTGACGGTAAAGCCTATCAAGCCAAAGGGTCTGAGGGTAAGGTCGAAGTGGTAGAAGTTTCTCCTGATGAAAAAGTACCTTATGCAGCAGTCGTACCTCACCAAGCTGAAGTTATATTCCGTCAACGTTATGAAATGACTGATAAAGAGCTTGAGGATCGTATTGAATCTTATTATGATGGGGTTAACCTCTTCCGTTCTATCAAAATCAAAGGTCATTTTAAACATATGCACGTGCGTATGATTCCAAAATCAAATGCCGATATTAAGTTTGCGGATGTTGCCACACGCCAACCTGAGTACGAGGTAGATAATATTTCAGGTACTATCGTTGGTATTTGGACGCCAGAAATGTTCCATGGTGTGAGTGTTGCAGGGTATCACCTCCATTTTATTTCAGACGACTTGACGTTTGGTGGTCACGTTATGGACTTTGTTATTGAAAATGGTATTATCGAAGTTGGCCCAGTTGACCAACTCGACCAACGTTTCCCAGTTCAAGACCGTCAGTATCTTTTTGCAAAATTCAATGTTGATGAGATGCGTGAAGATATTACTAAGGCTGAATAAAATTTTTTAAGACATCAAAAATCACAGAAAGGACTTTCCTAGATAATTAGGGAAGTTTTTTTGTTTTTACAGTTACTTCTATATCGAAATAGTTGACAAATGTAACGCCGAGAGTTACAATTATGGGTGTAAAGTTCGATATAGAAGAAAAAGGAGACGAAATGGACAAGATGTTAGGGGGCTACCAAGCTCTACAGATTCGTTTGTTGAATGGGCGTATCTTTCAAAAACTCTTGAGCAAGGAACCAGATGCTCAATACAGAAGTGAACAAGGGAAAATTTTAACAGTGCTTTGGCAAAAGGAAGATGGCCGAGCAACTGCGACAGATATCGCCCTTGCGACGGGTCTAGCCAATAATACATTGACCAGTATGGTTAAGAAATTGAAAGAACAAGGCTTAGTTACGATTCAACATTGTACGCAGGATAAAAGGAAAAAATATATTTCTTTGACAGATCTCGGATGGGCGCAAAAAGAAATTGGAGACCGTGTCAGTGAAGAGTTAGGTGAGATTTTTTACCAAGGATTTTCTGATCAAGAAATTCAAGAATTTGAAGCTTATCAAGAGCGTATTATCACAAATCTAAAAGCTAAAGAAAATGACATCTAGGGAAAGAAAGTAACAGTTATGATTGGTATGACGGGGGTAACAGGGAAATTAGGTTCTTATGTGGCTAATCTTGTCGACAAGAAAGGAATCGCTTCAGTTCATCTAGCAAGAAGTCCAGAGCGTGCAACAGTCTATGCATCAGCGGAAATCCGTAAAATGGTGTATGCCAATACTCTAGAGGTGGTTGAGGCCTTAAAGGGTATCGATATCTTGTTGATGGTTTCTGCTAGGGAAAATCCAGAGCGTGTTAAGGAACACAAGGACTTTTTAGATGCTGCAAAGCTAGCAGGGGTAGAGCATATCGTCTATACCTCATTTTATGGGGCAGATGAAAAGGCAATTTTCACCTTGTCTCGAGATCATGCCCAGACGGAAGCCTATATCAAGGAGTTAGGGTTCACCTATACTTTTTTGAGAGATAATTTTTACTTGGACTTCCTGATTGATATTGCGCTTGAAAATGGAGAGATTCGTGGTCCGGCAGGCAGTGGCCTTGTGTCAGCTGTTGCCCGTAAGGACACATCTAGGGTTGCAGCAGAGATTCTTTTAAATCCTAAGGAGTGGGAAAATCAAAGCTTGAATCTTACAGGGCCAGAGGATCTTTCCATGGAAGAAATCGTAGCGCTTCTCTCAAAAGAGACCGGTGACGCCATCGAGTATGTAGATGAATCAGTCGAAGAAGCCTATGAGTCACGGAAAAAATGGCCAGCACAAACTTGGGAGTACGATGCCTGGGTCAGCACCTATACAGCGATTAAAGCTGGCGAACAGGCTGGGGTTTCAACAGATATTGAAAAAGTCCTAGGGCATCCAGCAAGTAACCTATTGGATACTCTTAGAGACAGAAAACTTATTGAGGAAAAAAATGATTGAATATAAAAATGTAGCCTTACGCTACACTGAAAAAGATGTCCTTAGAGATGTCAATCTCCGCATTGAAAATGGAGAATTTATGGTTCTTGTGGGACCTTCAGGATCTGGAAAGACCACCATGATCAAGATGATTAACCGTCTTTTGGAGCCGACAGATGGCAATATCTACATGGATGGAAAACGCATCAAGGACTATGATGAACGGGAGTTACGTCTCAGTACAGGCTATGTCCTTCAAGCCATTGCCCTATTTCCTAACTTGACAGTTGAGGAAAATATTGCTCTCATTCCTGAAATGAAGGGCTGGACTAAAGAACAAATTGCTTCTAAAACAGAAGAACTCTTGGATAAGGTTGGCCTACCTGCTGCAGAGTATGCAAAGCGCATGCCTAGTGAATTATCTGGTGGAGAGCAACAGCGGATTGGCATTGTACGAGCTATCATTGGGGAACCAAAGATTCTATTGATGGACGAGCCTTTTTCAGCCTTGGATGCCATCTCTCGCAAGCAGTTGCAAGAATTGACCAAGGCCTTACATAAAGAATTCGGCATGACGACCATCTTCGTAACACATGATACGGATGAGGCCTTAAAATTAGGAGATCGAATTGCAGTTTTGCAGGATGGAGAAATTCGCCAGGTTGCAGAACCTGAAACAATTTTACAAGCGCCTGCGACAGACTTTGTAGCAAACTTGTTTGGAGGTAGCCTTCATGTCTAATTTGATTTCAACTTTTCAAGAACGTTTTGGGGACTGGGTCGCTGCACTGGGACAACATTTGCAACTGTCATTACTGACCTTGCTCCTTGCTATTTTTCTAGCTGTCCCATTAGCAATTTATTTAAGTACACGAAAGAGAGTTAGCAACTGGGTCCTACAGTTAGCTGGAATCTTCCAGACCATTCCTTCCATGGCACTTCTGGGACTCTTTATCCCTATTATGGGAATTGGAACACTTCCTGCTTTAACAGCTCTAGTCATTTATGCGATATTCCCCATTTTGCAAAATACCATTACAGGATTACGTGGGATTGACCCAAGCCTCGAAGAAGCAGGAGTCGCCTTCGGGATGACCAAGTGGGAGCAACTCAAGAAGTTTGAGATCCCCTTGGCCATGCCCGTCATCATGTCTGGGATTCGGACAGCAGCAGTGATGATTATCGGGACGGCTACCCTAGCTGCCTTGATTGGGGCTGGAGGACTTGGTTCATTTATCCTTTTGGGGATTGACCGCAATAATGCCAGTCTGATTTTGATCGGTGCCCTGTCTTCTGCCTTCTTAGCCATCGCCTTTAACCTTCTTCTCAAATGGATGGAAAAGGCCAAATTGCGGACCATCTTTGCGGCTTTTGCGGTAATGGTTATCGGATTGGGAGTTTCTTATACGCCAAGTCTTCTTTCCAAACCGGAAAAAGAAAACCTGGTCATTGCTGGGAAGTTGGGTCCTGAACCGGAAATTATAGCCAATATGTATAAGATTTTGATCGAAGAAAACACGGACATGACAGTGACTGTTAAACCAAATTTTGGCAAGACCACTTTCCTCTATGAAGCTCTGAAAAAAGGGGATATTGCTATCTATCCAGAGTTTACAGGGACCGTGACTGAAAGTCTCCTCAAGCCGGCGCCGCAAGTCGACCATGATCCAGAAGCAGTCTACAAAGCAGCTCGAGATGGAATCAAAAAACAAGACAACCTGGCCTTGCTCAAACCCATGGCTTATCAGAATACCTATGCTGTCGCAGTGCCTAAGAAAATTGCCCAAGAGTATGGACTCAAGACCATTTCAGATTTGAAAAAGGTGGAAGGACAACTCAAGGCAGGATTTACGCTAGAGTTTAATGATCGAGAGGATGGGAACAAGGGCTTGCAGAAAGTTTACGGACTCCATCTACAAGTATCCACCATGGAGCCAGCCCTTCGATACCAGGCTATCCAGTCTGGTGAAATCCAGATAACAGATGCCTACTCAACGGATGCCGAGCTTGCTCGCTATGACCTTGTGGCCCTAGAGGATGACAAACAACTCTTCCCACCTTATCAAGGAGCACCCCTTATGAAAGAAGCTTTTCTTAAGAAACATCCAGAATTGGAAGGCATTCTAAACAAGTTAGCTGGTAAAATCACAGAAAAGCAAATGAGTCAGATGAACTACCAAGTGGGAGTAGAAGGTAAACCGGCTGATCAAGTAGCTCATGGCTTTTTGGTAAAAGAAGGGTTTGTAAAGAACTAATGAAAAATTTGCACAAAAAGTAACTTATTCAATTAACTTTTTTAGTTACATTTGTCTGTTTTCTATCCTATTTTCAGATATAATAAAGGTAACAAATTAAGGAGCCCTTCATGCCAATTAGTCAATATACCATTCCACAATTTATTGTCGATGCTTTTACAGATACTGTTTTTAAGGGGAACCCAGCGGCTGTTTGTCTTCTGGACGAATGGTTGTCAGATACTACCTTACAGAATGTCGCTAAAGAAAACAATCTTTCTGAGACAGCCTTTACAGTTAAAGATGGCGACCACTACGAATTACGTTGGTTTACTCCCGGTGGAGAAATCGATTTGTGTGGTCATGCTACTTTAGCGACTGCCTTCGTTCTCTTTCAATTTATCGAAGTGGATGTAGAAAGACTAATTTTTACAACACAGAGTGGAGAACTTTTAGTCAGTAAAAAAGATGACTACTATGAGCTGAATTTTCCATCATACACTATGCATCAAGTAGTTGTCACAAGTGAGATGGAAGAAGCAATCGGGGTCCGTCCACTTGAAGCATGGCTTGGAAGAGATCTAGTCTGTATCTTGCCACATGAAAACGATGTCATTAATGCAAGTCCAGATTTTGATAAAGTAAAAGCTTTAGATGGCCTTCTCCTGAATATCACCGCGAGAGGAAGCAAGTATGATACTGTGACACGAAGTTTCGCTCCAAAATTATCAGTCAAGGAAGATCCAGTCTGTGGCTCAGGACACTGTCATGTCATTCCTTTGTGGGCTAATAAGTTGGCACAAGCAGAATTTAGGGCCTACCAAGCCTCTGAAAGGAGTGGACTCCTCCTTTGTCGTATAGAGGGAGATAGGATTTACCTTGCAGGTAAGGCTTCCCTTTATAGCCGTGGTGAAATATATATCATGGACTAAATTTCGATCAATGACAACAGCTTAGAAATATTAGTGATAGCAATTAAAACAAAATCCCAATCAAAGATGTCTAGCTCAGCTAGGCATTTTAAATTTTTTCATATTTTTTGAAGAATTTTCAGAAAAAACTTGACAATTTTGAAAATAAGCGTATGATAGGAGTGTGAACTTTGAAATAGTAATTTTACTATATTAATCTATGTCGACTATGGTTGATTTGTGAAAAGACTAAATAGTTCTATTAACTATTCTTTAGAGCGTTGCGTCCGAAAGTCATTCCTGACACGGCTCTTTAAAAACAAAAGGAGAAGATTATGAAAACAGAACCGATTCATCGTACCAGTATGTGGAAATTTAAGTTAAGTGCTGCCACCATGACTTTGATTCCCGCTGCCGTGGGGATTAACTATGTTGCCAAAGCCTTGGCGGAGGGGTTAAAGTTGCCCGTTTGGCTGGGGTCTTTGGGAACCTTTCTTGCTAGCATGTTGGCTGGGCCGGTTGCCGGTGCCATCAGTGGTTTCATCAACAACGTGATCTATGGGCTGACCTTATCGCCAATTTCAACCGTGTATGCGATTACCAGCATCGGAATTGGGATTGCTGTTGGAGTTTTGCACGCCAATGGGTGGTTCTCGTCAGCGCGACGAGTATTTGTTTCTGCTATTATTATTGCCTTCGTTTCAGCTGTCATTTCAACGCCACTCAACGTCATCTTTTGGGGTGGTCAGACCGGTATCGCTTGGGGTGACTCATTGTTTGCGGTAATGGTCGCCAATCATGCACCAGTGTTGCTGGCCTCATTTACCGATGAGTTTGTCTTGGATATTTTGGATAAAGTCTGCGTGGCCTACCTGGCATTCTTCATCTATCGTCAGCTGCCGAAGAGGATGGTGCACTTCTTTAGCGATGATAAATGATGACTGATCAAACATTTATTTCTGGAGCGCCACGGGTCAAGCTCAAGTGGTACCAGGTGATCGATCCGATTACTAAGCTCTTGTTCATCTTGGACATGACGTTGTTGAGCTTTGCCAGTATGAATTTATTGCTTCAGGCCGGATTAATTCTTGCCGCAACACTGCTATTGTTATTTTCCAAATTGAGTTCTACCATCTTTAAGGCGCTGGGATTCAGCCTGTTTCTGATTTGCACCATGCTGATCATCCAAGGGCTATTTTACAGTCGGAATCAAACTGTGCTGTTTTCTGTGCTTGGGGTGTCGTTCTACAAAGAAGGCCTGATTTACGCTACCACTCTGGGTTGTCGAGTATTGGTGATTATTTTGACAAGTGGCTTTTTTATGGTGACCACGAGTATTTCAGAAAACGCGGCCTATTTGGAACTGTCCGGATTGTCTTATAAAACCGTCTACGTTCTGATGTCGGTGTGTTATATTTTGCCGGAAATGATGCGCAATATGCGGAAAATCCAGCAGGCACAAAAAGTTCGCGGAACCAATCCGCAAAAAACGTTGATTCAGAAATTAAAGTCAGTCCTGCCGGTTCTAATTCCATTGGTGATTAAGACCTTGGATCAATCGATGGCGCGGTCGATTTCTCTCCAACTGAGAGGTTTTGATAATCTCAACCGGACTGTCAGAACCTCCCAGCGCGTGTATCGCCTGTCGCGGACGCTGCACATTGGTCTGACTGGATTGGCAATTTTATTGATTGGGTGGAAGATATGGACGAAGATAAACGGATTGTAATTGAAAATTTGACCACCCGTTATCCGGGTACTGAGCAACCACAACTGCGTCAGATTAACGCGGAGGTTCATACCGGCCAGGTGGTTGGGATTATCGGGAATAGCCACTCCGGCAAATCGACTTTGTGCCGTGTGCTGGCAGGGGTCATTCCCAAAATTGTGTCTGCTGAGATTGAGGGCGACTGGCACATGTTTGGCCAACGAGTGTCCGACAATTGGCCCGTTTATAATGCCATGAATGGAGTTGTACTGCAAAATCCAGCTGGCCAACTAAGCGGGTTGGCAGACACGGTTGCCGATGAAATCGCCTTTGACTTGATTAATCAGGGAATGGCTGAAGGACTGATTCAAAAACGGGTTGAAGAAGTTGCCACGCAAATGGGGCTGATTGAACAGCTGAATTTGCGTCCCGAGAGCCTTTCCGGTGGTCAGATCCAGCGGTTGGCAATTGCTACGGCGATTGCGGCTAACCCGGCTGTTTTGATTATGGATGATCCGACTAGTGAGATGGATCCCCTTGGCCGCCGACAATTTTTCCAATGGCTGGCCCAAGTCAAAGAGACGACTGTCTTCATTGTCACCAGTGAAATTGACGATTTGTGCGAAGTCGCCGACGTTGTGTGGGTGCTGCACGAGGGTCAAATGGTAGCCCAGGGCAGGCCGGGTGAGGTGTTTAATCATTTGGCAGCTGACTGGCAGATTCCAGCCCCGACAATCCAGCAACTTGCTCAAAAAATGGATTGGCACTTGGCTGATGGCCGGTATCCGGTGAATTACGCTGATCTGAAGGAGGTTCGTTATGTCCACAATTGAACTGAACCACCTGACGTTCACTTATCCGGAACGGTCCTTTAGCTTGGATGTTGAAGACAAACACTTCGCCGATCCGATGGTGGCGATTGTCGGCCAAAATGGTGCCGGCAAATCAACGCTCTTCAAATTGTTGACGGGCTTGCTGACACCACAAACCGGTGTGATTAAGATCGATGGAGAAAATTTTAATGATCTTAAACCAGTCGAAAAGTTACTGAAGGTTGGGATTACTTTTCAGAATCCTGACGATCAGCTTTTCAACCCGACCGTTCAACGAGAGGTGGAGTGGAGTGTCGCGCAGGTCATGGATGACCACGACACGATTACGAGGCGGGCTTTAGCGGCTCTAAAAAGAGTTGGCTTAGATGATAAAACAGCTGAAAGTCCATATGACTTGTCATTGTCGGAACGCAAGCTGTTGAGCGTTGCCACAGTTTTGGCAGTGGATCCGGCGATTTATTTATTTGATGAGCCGATGATGTCGCTTGATTGGGAAAGCCGGCGCAAGTTGACCGCAATTTTCCATGAGTTGGCTGATTCGGGCCACCAAGTTGTGACCATCACCCATGACATGGATTGGGTCGCCGCCGAGTTTGAGTCGGTGTATGTTATGGAACACGGGAAGTTTGGCTTCGCCGGCAGTCCACGGGAATTGTTCAGCGATCACGAACTTGTCCAGCGAGTGGGATTACTACCACCGCGGATTATGGACATAGCGGAGTCGCTGGGTGATTCACAGACATATTTATCGGTTAATGATTATTGCCAGAAAAATCGAGATGTATAGAAAAAGTCACCTCTGCGGGTTTTCCAGATTGAAGGATTAACTTCAGCTTCTGGCAAGAACTCACGGTTCTTTTCTACCATTTGTCAAGTCTATCAAGACTTTAAGTAAAAAAAGAGATAAGACAGTATCTATTCTGAGGTTACTGTCTTATTTTTAACACT
>NZ_JWGQ01000095.1:0-1484 GCF_001069025.1 Streptococcus sp. 1004_SSPC
TTTCAATTGTTTGAGTTGCCATGGCAACTACCTCCTAAAATTTTTATCGTGTGATCTCTCAATCACATCTTTAGTATAGCATTCAAGTGTCTCTATCAGAGCTAGCGTCCCAATAAGTGGCTATATGTCCCGAGTAGTAAAAAAAAGACTGAATATCATTTTTGATTCATTCCATGTCTTATTGAAAAAGCTTTAACTAATTCTTTCTATACTGCCTATAGACTCCAAATAAAAAGAAAAAGAATCCTATTGATGCTAACAAAAGTTGATAGATATTTCCTGATGACAATAGTACTTTGCTATATAAATATATCATCGCAATAGTCGAAAAAATGATTAGGTATTTCTTCATTTGTATCACCTATCTCAAATGAAGATTATTCAGCTGTACCATAACAAAATGCTGTGCTACCGCCTGCAAATCCAGCTCCTGCACCGTCGTTATGAGTTAATTTTGTAAACATTGCTTATACTCCTTATTTTGTCAATTACTTACTTCTCTATATTATGGTTGATATACTTGATGCCCCATAAAAATAGTACGAAACCCAATAATGAAAAAAAACCTACAAATATAGCGATAACTTTTTGATAATAGAAATCTGTTGTCAAAAAACGAAGGCAACTAAGTGTCAGTAACAAGAAACAAGCTAGGGAAGCTTTTAATTGATTTAACACAGTTGGTTCTTCTCTTCTTGTCATTATTTTTCGAATGAGCAATATATCAACCACAACCACTAAGAGGGCTGCTACGATGTAGACCAATTGGAATACGGATGATAAGTTATGAAGTAATTGACTAAAAAAAAGTACCAGTAAGGATATGCTAACTACTTGGGCAATGACAAATAGCACTATATCCCTTTTTGAAACTCTATGTGTCATTGTTGTTCTCCTTAACAGCCAGGTAAGGCTACTCCACCTCCAATAGCTGCACCTACTGCACCAGTTCCAATTGTATACGGTCCAATGAAGAAAGCCGTTCCACCTGCAGCTGCAGAGAATCCTTCTGAAGCACCTACGGCGACAGAGGCCCCACACATTCCCCATCGTTCCCAATTGACTCGTCCTCCTTCAACACTAGCAAGTGTTTCAAGGTCGTTATATGTTAGTTCTGTAATCATTAGTTAACTCCTCATCTACATAAAAATAAACTATTTGTTCAAAGAAAATAACACTATCTTATAAACAAATTATTAAAAATTGTTATGAAAATACCCGTATATGTTCAAGATGATTTTTTATGTTTATTTTTATTGACCTTGTTGAAAAAGATATTACCTAACAAAGCAACAACAAAACCTATAATAAAATATACCATAGATTAGCTCCACCAGCAGGTTGCTCCATAGGCAACAGTACCACCTGCGCCTCTCCAACTACATCCACCTCCTTCAACACTAGCAAGTGTTTCGAGGTCAAGGGTGTTAAAGTTTTCAATTGTTTGAGTTGCCATGGCAACTACCTCCTAAAATTTTTATCGT
>NZ_JWGQ01000096.1:0-483 GCF_001069025.1 Streptococcus sp. 1004_SSPC
ATTGACCATCAACAACCAAACGTCTAATGGCTTTGATGTAGTCGTAACCAATGTTTCAGGTGGTGGCAAGATAGTTCAAGAAGTGCGTGTTCCAATTTGGTCAGATAAGAATGGTCAAGACGATCTTACATGGTACCATGCCGACGAACAATCAGATGGAAGCTACAAGGTTCATGTAGACACAGCTAGTCATAAGGGTGATGCTGGTGCCTATTCTGTGCATCTTTACTATATGTTAGATGGTAAGAGAACCTATATCACAGAAACTAAAGCTACAGTTCCTCAAGCTACGGAATCTCAAGTAACAGGGAAATTGACTATTAACAACCAAACGTCTAATGGCTTTGATGTAGTCGTAACCAATGTTTCAGGTGGTGGCAAGGAAGTTCAAGAAGTGCGTGTTCCAATCTGGTCAGATACGAATGGCCAAGACGACCTTACTTGGTATCATGCTGACAAACAATCAGATGGAAGCTACAAGGT
>NZ_JWGQ01000097.1:0-7196 GCF_001069025.1 Streptococcus sp. 1004_SSPC
AAAAGAGATAAGACAGTATCTATTCTGAGGTTACTGTCTTATTTTTAACACTTTTTGATCTATCAAGCCCAGTTCAAAAAAGAACAGCAGGAATTTGTTGCCCGTAAATTGGATGCGGTGGGATGGATCAAGTACTTATCAATTAGTGTGCTTTGGTGGTTAACCTTTGGTTTCATTTACCAATCCGTTGGCGCCAATCGTCTGTTCCGTGATTCTATTACCGATGCGACAAGTGGTGTCGGTCAGCTCTTGATGACAGCTGTTTATCGTGAGCAATGGATTTTCTGGGCAGCTACTAATATTTTCTCTATCTACCTGTGGTGGGGAGAAAGCCTTCAAATTCAAGGGAAATACTTCATTTACCTCATCAACAGTTTGGTTGGTACCAGTGGAGCAAGGCAGCTAAGAAAGCTTAATGCTTATGTTTATCAAATAATAAGAGAATCCAGTAGGGTTCTCTTTTTGCGTTGAAAAAAGAAGACTAATTCTAATTAGATTTTCTGATAAGAATAAGGAGTAGGATATCATATCCGCTCCTTTTTCCTTTGTTCTATAAAGAAATCTGATTTTATGGCCATTTTATTGCAGTTTACAAAGACTTTTTAAGGATTTTAATTGCATTTTCTTCAGTCTTACTTGTATAATGAATAAAAAGTAAAAATAGTATTATGAAAAAGAAATGGAAGATAGAGGCCAACTTCTCCAGCAGTGCAACAATTTATTATATACATGGAAGAGAAGTCTTCTGAATTACTAAAGACAACTCTTTGATACTTCGTCAGCTTTTGGTACAATAGTACAAATTTACAAGAGGTGGTCTATGATTTAGCAACACACGATTCCCATTTTAGAGTTTGACAACAAGTCACATGGCCTGATAATTTTAAAAAAAAGTGAAGCAAAAGCCTTGCTTTTCTTTTTATTTGTGTTAAACTTGTTCTTGTATCAGATACAAGATATCTAAAGGAGTTTTTATGGATACGAAATTTTCAGTAGCCTTGCACATCCTAACCATGATTAGTGAGAGTAAGGAAACCTTAAGTTCACAAGCACTGGCTGAGAGCGTTGGGACCAACGCTAGTTATATTCGTAAGGTGGTTGCCTTATTGAAAAATGCTGGACTGATCCTGTCTCAGCAAGGAAAAACGGGCTATCAACTTAGTAAATCGCCAAAGGACATCACCTTACTTAACATTTATTTTGCCACACAAGAAGTCAGCCACATCAGCTTATTTCCCGTTCACCAAAATAGCAATCTGGATTGCCCAGTAGGAAAACATATCCAAGCTGCTGTTTCGCCACTATTTGCTAGCGCTGAAGCTCAACTTGAGAAGGAACTAGCCCACCAAACCTTAGAAGATGTCATTGACAATCTTTATAAAGAAGCCAAACAAAAACGAAACTGATTTGCATGCAGATCAGTTTTAAAAAGACCAGACATGTATCTTTATCAGATACAATAAAAATAGAAAAGAGAAGACAATGAAAGCCGCACAACATACTACTTATAACAAAAAGAATATCACACTGAATATCACAGAAGTCGCTAAACCAAGTATTACAGACAAACAAGTCTTGGTCAAAGTCACCGCAGCTGGTGTCAATCCTCTGGATAACATGATTTCCCGAGGAGAGGTCAAGATGATTGTTCCTTACAAACTCCCACAAACTGCAGGAAATGAAGTGGTCGGTATCATTGAAGAGACCGGCACACAAGTCAAAAACCTCAAAGTCGGTGACCGAGTTTTTGGACGTCTCCCACTTGACCATATTGGTGCCTTTGCCGAGTATGTAGCCGTAGACAGTCAGGCTCTAGCCAAAGTTCCAGATTATCTATCTGACGAAGAAGCTGCTGCTGTTCCGCTTACTGCCTTGACTATCATGCAATCCCTAGAACTCATGGGAGCTCAAGCTGGCAAGACCATCTTTATCTCTGGTGGTACTGGAGGTGTCGGTGGAATGGCCATTCCAATTGCCAAGGCCAAAGGTTTGAAAGTCATCACCAATGGGGCTGGAGATAGCGCTGATCGGGTGTTGAACCTTGGAGCAGATCGCTTTATCGATTACAAAATAGAGGATTATACAAAAACTGTTAGCCAGGTTGATTATGTCCTCGATACCCTTGGGGGCGCTGAGACTGAAAAACAAATGTCTATCATGAAAAAAGGTGGTCAGCTTGTGTCCCTTCGTGCTATGCCAAATGGTGACTTTGCCAAACGGATGAACCTGCCAAAATGGAAACAGATCCTACTTGGACTAGCTGGTCGTAAATTTGATAAGATGGCTGACAAATACGGCGTTCACTACCATTTTATCTTTGTAGAAAGCAATGGCGCTCAATTACAAGAGGTAGCAGATCTCTTTAGCAAATTGGAAATCAAACCATCTATCGACACAGTTTATCCATTTGAAGAAGTGAATAGCGCCTTAGACAAGGTCGCTAATGGGCGCTCACGTGGAAAAACAGTCCTCAGCTTTAAGAAATAAAAAGGAAAAAACAATGTCATATCTTACAACTAAAAATCAATACATCACTGTTCAAGGAAATCAAATTGCTTATCGCGAACTCAGCAAAGGCAAATCAAAACTACCTCTTCTGATGCTGGTCCATTTGGCAGCAACTCTCGATAACTGGGATCCAAAACTATTAGACTTAATTGCTGAAAAGCACCATGTCATTGTAGTCGATCTTCCTGGTGTTGGAGCCAGTCAAGGAAAAGTGGCTCCGAATATACCTGGAATGGCTGAGCAGACAATTGACTTTGTAAAAGCGCTTGGTTACGATAAAATCAACCTCCTCGGTCTTTCTATGGGAGGTATGATTGCTCAAGAAATCATCCGAATAAATCCTACTCTAGTGAGCCGTTTGATTTTGGCTGGAACAGGACCTCGAGGTGGAAAAGAGGTCGATAAGGTAACTGGGAAAACTTTTAGTTTTATGTTTAAATCTGGACTCGAGCGTATCGATCCTAAACGCTATATCTTCTATAATCATGATGAACAAGGGAAAATCGAAGCTTTGAAAGTCCTAGGACGAATGGGTATGAGAACAAAGGAATTTGCGGATAAAGACATGAATCTATCAGGATTCCTAACTCAACTCAAAGCTATTAAACGTTGGGGGAAAGATTCTCAAGACGACCTAAAATTTATCACTCAACCAACCTTAATCGTCAACGGGGATAAGGATATGCAGGTTCCAACGGAAAATTCTTACGATATGCATGCAAAAATCGAAAATAGTAAGCTGATCATCTATCCAAATGCTGGCCACGGTTCAATCTTCCAATATGCAGACGAATTTTCAACAGAACTAATAGCTTTCTTGGAGGACTAAGATGATCAAAACGGTTCTGATTACAGGTGCTACTGACGGTATTGGTAAACATTTGGCAAAGAAACTGGCCAGTGAAGGGCATCAGGTCATCCTTCATGGTCGAAATCCTCAAAAACTGGAGTTGGCGCTTCAAGAGGTTCGTTCAGTCTCCTTGAGAGATAGAGTTTCTAGCTACCTTGCAGATTTTTCAAAATTAGACGATGTTTATCGATTTGTGAAGGAAATCAAGCGAGACTTTCAACGTATCGATGTCTTGTTTAACAATGCAGGCCTGTGTGCAGGAAAAGACCGAAAAGCGAGTGCTGAAAATGTCGAGTTGACATTTATGTTATCCGTTCTGGTTCCCTATATTTTAACAACTGAGCTAAGTCCCTTGTTAGAAAAAGCAGCTGACGGCCGTGTCATTAATACTTCTTCCTATATGCATCATTTTGCCAAGGTCAAGGATTTGGACTTTCAATTTGAGAAAGAATACAATCCAGGATTGGCCTATAATAATTCCAAGCTCTACACCATCTGGATGACACGTTATTTGGCAAGGAAATTCTTTTTAAAAGCTTCAAACATCACCATCAATGCCTATCATCCCGGCTTGATTTCAACTAACTTAGGGAATGATTCCAGTGATGAAAAGACGAAAAAGTCTCTCTTTGGACGCCTGATGAAGTCTCTGTCAAAAGATTTAGATCAGGGAATCGAAACAGGATATTATCTCACCTTATCAGAGGAAGTCAGGGGCTTGACAGGCTACTACTTTGATGAAAAGAAAGTCAAGTCTGTATCTGAAAAAGGATATACATTTGAAAAAGCACAGAAATTAATGGATTACTGCCAAAATAAGGTTAAAATGTTTAAAGAAAAGCAGGATATTTAATTCCTTATTTATTTCGTAACTACCAAAAAACTCAAGTTTTCATTGATAAAACTTGAGTTTTTCTTAGATGAGGGCTAATAAAATGGTAATAATCAGAGCGATTCCAATCCGAATGACATGGCAGGCTGGATTGAAGTTTTTTGTGCTTGCCATTCCAATAGGCTCCGTAGCAAATCAACCCACAGCCAATCATCCAAAGAGATAGTGCGACAATCGGCAAAAAGAAGTAGAGAATGAGAGAGAAGGTCGTAAGGCTACTTCCTAGAAAAAGTAGGTAAATTCCAAGGGTCTTCTTGCCCTTTTTAATTCGGAAACGCTGACTAATAAATGAAGAAGTGCAAAAGCAAGGGCCAAGAAATCTGTGAAAAAGCTGAGAAGAATGGGGAGAAGCATAGTTTTCCTTTTTATGATACATGATGTAAAGTCGCACCTTAGTTAGAAGCGACGTTTAAAATCTCCAAATAAAATTGGACCACTTCCTGTTCGCTATAGGATTTTCCTTTTTTTAGCCACCAGCTGAGAGTTTCAATGAAGTGGCTGACGACCAGGTGCTTGAGATAGGAGTGAGGAATGTTGGGGTGTGAGTGAATCAGTTCATCAGCGACCATCGGGTAGACATCATGTTCTAGCTCTTTGCGCAGTTGCCGGATAAAATAATCGTTTTTGGAGAGCAAGAGACTGGTCACATGGTCCTGATTTTTCTTGAAATGCTGAAAGATATGGGCCAGGTAGTCATGAGTAGAGAGTTGATTATTGCGCTCAAAGAGGTGGTGAAAGAGCTTTTGGCAGAGTTCATCCAGCAATAATTCCTTACTTTCGTAATGACTATAAAAGGTCGAGCGCCCGACGTCGGCTAAATCAATGATTTCCTGAACCGTGATAGTCTCGTAGTCTTTAAGGTTGAGTAATTGTAAAAAAGCATTATAGATAGCTTTTCGAGTCTTTGTAATGCGACGATCTTGTGCAGTCATATGGACACTATGAACAAACTGTTCAGTAACATACACAGCGAACGGTTTGCCCCTATCCTTTCTGTTGATAGTATTGGATAATAGATTCATGAACATGATGTTCATGAATCTATTATAACAAAGGAAGTAATATAATGAAGACAAAACGTGCGGTTTGGTTAGCTTTTTTCTTAAATCTAAGCTTTGCCATTGTTGAGTTTATTGCGGGTGGAATTTTTGGTTCCAGTGCGGTTCTCGCTGATTCGGTCCATGACTTTGGTGATGCAATCGCCATTGGCATTTCGGCTTTACTAGAGAGCATTTCCAATCGGAAAGAAGACAGCCATTACACCTTGGGCTACAAGCGTTTTAGCCTTTTAGGTGCCATGGTGACCGCTGTAATTCTGATGACAGGGTCTGGCATGGTGCTTTTGGAAAATCTAACGAAACTCTTTCATCCACAACCGGTCAATGAAGAAGGTCTTCTCTGGCTTGGATTCATTGCCATCAGTGTGAATGTCTTAGCAAGTCTGGTCATTCGTAAGGAAGAAACCAAGAATGAATCCATTCTCAGCCTGCACTTTCTGGAAGATACCTTGGGTTGGGGGGCTGTCATCCTAATGGCCATTGTTCTCCGATTTACCGACTGGTATATTCTGGATCCGCTCTTATCTCTTGCCATTTCCATCTTTATTCTGTCCAAAGCCATTCCACGTTTTTGGAGCACGCTTAAGATTTTCCTCGATGCCGTTCCAGAAGGAGTGGATATACAGAAGATCAAGAAAGATTTGGCAGAGTTGGACCATGTCGCTAGTATCAATCAACTCAATCTTTGGACCATGGATGGTTTGGAAAAGAACGCCATTGTCCATGTTTGTCTAGAGCATGCCGACTACATGGAAGTCTGTAAAGAGTCTATCCGCACCTTGCTCAAAGATTGTGGTTTTCAAAATGTCACCATTGAGGTTGATGAAGACTTAGCGACTCACCGATCTCACAAGCGAAATATCGAAGAGCTGGAAGCAAAAAGTGAGCATCAAGACCATCATTAAGGTTTTTTTAAAACTCTTAGAGCCTATCTTTAAGAGTTATTTTGATACCAAGTTCCCTAAAGTAAGCCTTTTCATGCTAAAATAGAATAAACGTGAAACAAGGAGTAATCATGAGTAAGAGAGCTGTGTTGATGATGACCTTTGGGTCACCAGAAGAGATTACCTATGAAGGAGTAGCGGAGTTTTTCACGAATATCCGGCGTGGTGTTCGTCCTGAACCACATGAAATTCAGACTTTACATGACAATTACGTCCGAATTGGTGGAACTCCACTCCAAAGGATAACTAGAGAAGAAGTGGATTTGGTTACTTCTGCTCTTGGAGAACGAGCGTCGGTCTACTTTGATAATAAATTTTCCCGCCTTTTTTCACTGATGTAATCAAAGAGATGGAGAATGACGGAATTGAAGAATGTTTGTGCATGATTTTAGAGCCTCATTATTCTTACTATTCTGTCATGGAATATGAGAAATTTTTAGAAAGTGATATTGAGGCTTCCATTAATCAATGGTTGTCTCAAGTCCCCAGCCATCTCTTTAAGTCGATCACTTTTGATTGCGGAAAAGAATTTTCTAATTGGAAATCTATTTCGAATGCACATGACATTGATATTTTCTTTGCGGATCCAGGATGTCCTGGGCAACAAGGTCTCAATGAACATTCTAATGGATTATTAAGACGAAATGGACTACCTAAACAAATGGATTTTACGAATATTTCTCAAAATTATTTATCAGCTACAGCTGATAAAAGAAAAAGAAAAAGACTTCCTAGGAAGTCTTTGAATTATCAAACACCATACCAAGTTTTTCTGAGTTACATGAAAAATCTAACTTAATTTGACAATTTAGGGAGATAAAAATAGGGAGTGGAAAAAGTCCAATCATAACCACCCGTCTAACGGGTGGTTTGACCAAGGACTATAAGCCCATAATACCAGCCAGCGCCTAAAGACGCTGGCTTTCACTTTGTTCAAGCCTTAT
>NZ_JWGQ01000098.1:0-211 GCF_001069025.1 Streptococcus sp. 1004_SSPC
GCCATTTGGAAGTTTCTTAGTCTCTACGAAGCGGTAACCTGGAATATCTTTCTTAGGTTGTTCGCCGTCTTCTGTTGGATAATTTGGAATTTCATTGCCATCTTTATCCTTGTGACTTGTCTTAACTTTTTCGTAAACGTGTTCGATGTCGCCATTTGGAAGTTTCTTAGTCTCTACGAAGCGGTAACCTGGGATATCTTTCTTAGGTTGT
>NZ_JWGQ01000099.1:0-294 GCF_001069025.1 Streptococcus sp. 1004_SSPC
AATTAACTTAAACATCTTCTCATAACCATAAAACATCTCAGACTTCAGAATGCAAAAGAAAGATTCCATCATGCCGTTGTATGGACTGTTCCCTTTACGTGACATGGAAGGCTGAATCCCCCTTACCCACTATAAAAAGCGATGAGAATACGGTATTGATATAACTACCCCCGTTAGCTACTTGGAATATCAAACTCTGTCGCATCTGTGTAGCACTTTCCCATTGGTTTTGATGCTTCAAACTGGCGTTGAATGAGATTCTCTGCTTTCTTGCCAACCTCTCCTTGATATGAA
>NZ_JWGQ01000100.1:0-1508 GCF_001069025.1 Streptococcus sp. 1004_SSPC
GATTACCCGTCAGGCTGGTGAAACTGTACCAGTTACTGAGGTTATTGGTTATATTGGAGCAGAAGGTGAAGTTGTGGCTGATAATGCTGCGAGCGCACCAGCTGCAGAAGCTGCTCTGCAAGTTGAAGAAGTTGCTACTGTGGAAGCAACTGTAGTAGCAGCAAAAACGAAAGCACCTGTCGTACACGAAGGTGGCAGAGTACGTGCAACACCTAAAGCACGTAAAGTAGCGCGTGAGTTGGGAATTGACATCGCTCAAGTTCAAGGAACTGGAGCAAAAGGTCGTGTTCATGCTGATGACGTTGAGAACTTTAAGGGTGCTCAACCTAAGGCAACTCCGTTGGCACGTAAGATTGCAGCGGACCTTGGTATTGATTTAGCTAGCGTATCTGGAACAGGCTTTGGTGGTAAGATTACTAAGGAAGACATCCTTGCAATCAGTGCCCCAGCCCAAGTTAAGGAAGCTGCAGCTGCACGTGTGGTTGAAGCTAAGCCAGAAAAAGTCTTGCCAGAAGGTGTGGAAGTTATCCCAATGTCTGCTATGCGTAAGGCTATTTCGAAGGGAATGACGCACTCTTACTTAACTGCGCCAACCTTTACCCTTAACTACGATGTGGACATGACTAACCTTATGGCTCTTCGTAAGCAAGTCCTTGATCCAATCATGAATAAGACTGGCATGAAGGTGACCTTCACGGATTTGATTGGTTTGGCAGTTGTGCGTACTCTTATGAAAGAGGAACACCGTTACCTTAATGCATCCTTGATTGATGATGCGCAAAATATCGAATTACACAAATTTGTTAATCTCGGTATTGCCGTTGGTCTCGATGATGGCTTGATTGTGCCGGTCGTTCATGGTGCAGATAAGATGAGTTTGTCTGACTTTGTGGTGGCCTCTAAGGATGTCATCAAAAAAGCTCAGGCTGGTAAATTGAAGGCGGCAGAAATGTCAGGTTCAACCTTCTCTATCACTAATTTGGGAATGTTCGGAACCAAGTCATTTAATCCAATCATTAATCAACCAAACTCAGCCATCCTTGGTGTTTCAGCAACTATTCAGACACCGGTTGTTGTTGATGGTGAAGTTGTCGTACGTCCAATCATGGGACTATGCTTGACTATTGACCACCGTATTGTAGATGGTATGAATGGTGCCAAATTCATGGTTGATTTAAAACATTTGATTGAAAATCCAATGGAATTGTTGATTTAAGTAAAAAAATATCTGAAAACTGAAGTTTTAAAATAGAAAGGAGAGGGCGTTAAAACGTTTGAGTCGATTTGAACTCGAACGAAATGCTTCGGAATTTAGATAGTTTTACTTGTGTGCAAGCACACAAGTAAAACTCCTAAAATTCTGTCGCATTTTAGCGTTCTTAGTATCATAAAATATGGCTTTTGAGATTATTATGCCTAAGCTTGGTGTGGACATGCAGGAAGGTGAAATCATCGAGTGGAAGAAACAAGAGGGTGATGTGGTTAATGAGGGAGATATCCTTCTTGAA
>NZ_JWGQ01000101.1:0-48174 GCF_001069025.1 Streptococcus sp. 1004_SSPC
AAAAGTAGTGAGTACTCTCTCCCGTCGGAGATTTCTTCACTACTAATCTTAGTATGTTTTATACCTACTTTGTCTTAACCTCATCCAAAATCTGAATCACCTTATATAAATTTGGTTCTGTGATTTGATAGGGAGCTTGTTCACGGACAATTGGTTTGGCACAAAAGGCGATGCCTATGCCGGCTGTCTTAATCATAGGCAAATCATTGGCTCCATCACCCATAGCAATGGTTTGAGAGAGTTTAAGACCATTTTCTGCTGCCCAATCTTTAAGTTTGGCTACCTTGACATCTTTGGTAACAATCTCACCATAAATCTTACCAGTTAAGAGACCATCGACCACCTCAAGGTGATTAGCCTTCACATAATCAATACCTGCTTCTTTTGCCAGTCTATCAACTGTCTCATGGAAACCACCAGAAACTAAACCTACCTTGAAGCCACGTGAGTGAAGTTCATCCACAAGTTCCTTGGCTCCCTTGTTGAAATGAATGCGGGCATAGACCTTCTCAAATATGCTGTCAGGTAATCCCTTAAGGGTTGCCACACGCTCATTCAGAGCCTGTCTGAAATCTAATTCTCCACGCATGGCCCGCTCTGTGATTTCAGCGACCTCTCGACCAACACCAGCCTCTTCCCCCAATAAATCAATTACTTCTTCTTGGACCAGAGTTGAGTCTACATCCATAACTAATAAGCCTTTTACTTCTGACATAATTACCTCTATTCTTTAATACCTATATAACTTTTATTAGGCTTTTCATTAACCTAAAAAGAGATAAGTTTCTTCAAAAAAATCCTGGACCGAGGCCCAGAATCTCTCTTCTACATACGAATTTGTTCGCGTGTTTTTTCGTAAGACGATACAAAACGATCTGTTACACCTGGTTCTACTGTTTCCAAGGCGTAAGAGATTTCTTCCAAAGATGCATCGTAGTCGTGGTCAACTTCGAACAACTTAAGCGCATGCTCAAAGCTACTTTGAACAGCAGGTTCGAAAGAGCGGTAACGGTTTGAGTACTGCAAGAGTTGTTCAGTCAAGGTTGCATTTTGAACAACCAAATAAGCAGTCTCTTCCAAATGTTCAATAGCATTTTTTGACGTTTCAGTCAAACGCATTACTGCATCAATATTAATACGTCCACGGCTGAGCTCGTCCATAAGAGCCTCGATTTGTGCACTTGTTGAGAAGAATACACTCAAGAAGGATTGAGGAATACCTGGAAGATTACGTTTTTCCATGTAACGCTTGATAACATGCAATTTATTAACATAAACATCAAGCTCGTCACGCGCCTTAGCTTCATTTTTCGCGATAGCTCGAAGATTTTCAAAAACCTCAACCTGTCCATTTTCAACAGCAGACAAGGTATTGAGACTCTTTTCGAAGATCTTTTCAAGTTCTGAGAAAGGTTTCACCTGATTATCAAAGTTTTCAAGGGTTGGAAGAACTGCTGTTTCAACACTCGAAATATCTGAAGCAAAGCTACGTACATCTGCTGCATAAGTTTCATCGAAAATGTAAGTCAACATGAGACGCTCAAGCTCTTCTTGAAGTTTCTTGTTGTTTTCTTTAGCATGCTTGAGATAATCTGGCAAAATTTTCTTTTGACGTATAACAGCCTTGTATGATGCAATTTCGCGTTCGAAAATGCTATACAAGTTGTCAATTTTTTCTTGAATATCAGAGTTTTCTTCTTCCGCGCGATCCAGGTCAAGAGAAACCAACTCACTTGAGTTTGAACGGATAGCTTCACGAATTTCCTGGAAGTGACGTTCGATATTTTTCTCAGGGAAGTGGTAATTTTGCTCAATCAACTTGCGGTATCCAGATTCCAAATCATCCAACTGATCTGGAAAATCATCTTCCAACTTAGCTACAATGGCTGGAATCTTCTCTGAAATTTGACCCAAAGCAATGGTATGCTCCTCTGCACGGTCCAAAATGCTTGATGCCTCAACAGGGTCACCTGATGAATTAAGAGTCACGAATTCAGCAAACTCAGATTCGATGTTTTTAAGCTGTTTATTGATTTCACCCATAGTAGAGCCAAAATTATCAGAGTTTTCTTCAATAGAATTTTGCAACTCTTCGTACAAGTCAAGTGCATGTTTAACACGAGCACTATTCTTTTCTTCTTGTTCTTTCAAGGTTGAGAGCGCCTCACGAATAGACTTAATGTCTTCTTCCACAAGATCTAACTGACTCTCAATATTATTGATCTCACCACTAGCTTTAAAGAAATGGAAGGTATCATTCATATTTTCAGCTTCGAAAATATGATTTTCAATATCTGCAAATGAATTTGTCGAAATGTCTATCCATTTCTGATTCCATTCACGGAAAGTTGTTTGACTTTGTCCAATCAAATGAAGCTTTTTAACTTCTTCAATTTCTTCGTTAATTGGCAAGTCAAACAATTTTTGCTTGCGTTCTTCAAGCTGTGCAATCCGCGAATCATTTCGTTTTCTAATAAGAATACCGACTAAGTAAGCGACAATTACAAGTATAACTGCCACTACAATCAGTAAAACAATTCCGCTAGACATAGTTTCTCCTTAATCGTCTATTATGTTCATAAATGTAGAATAACATTACGATTATATCATAGTTATCCTAGCATTGCACCTTTTTCTAAAAGAATATTAGATATCCAGAGTACTGTAAACGGCATTTTCTTCGATAAATTCGCGGCGAGGTTCAACCTTGTCTCCCATCAACATATCGAAAATCTTATCGGCCTCTGCAGCATCATCCACAGAAACACGTGCCATCAAACGATTTTCAGGGTCCATGGTTGTTTCCCAAAGTTGGTGGTCATCCATTTCACCTAGACCTTTATAACGTTGAACCGTAGGTTTTGAACGTCCCACACTGTAATTTTCAAGAGCTACACGCAATTTTTCTTCTTGATTTGCACCAGGTTGGATGTATTCTTTAATCTCAGAACCAACCTTAACCCCATAAATTGGTGGTTGAGCAATGTAGACATAGCCTGCTTCCAAGACTGGACGCATAAAGCGGTAAATCAAAGTCAGAAGCAAAGTACGGATGTGGGCCCCATCGACATCGGCATCAGTCATGATTACCAACTTGTGGTAACGAGCCTTGCTGACATCAAATTCTGATCCAAAACCAGTTCCCATAGCTGTGAAGAGAGAACGAATCTCTTCGTTGGCTAGAATCTTATCCATGCTAGCCTTTTCAACGTTCAAAATCTTACCTCGAATTGGCAAGATAGCTTGGAATTCACGATTACGACCTGATTTTGCAGAACCACCGGCTGAGTCCCCTTCGACAATGAAGAGCTCATTCATTTCGGCATTGTTTGACGAACAATCTGCTAACTTCCCTGGAAGGTTTGAAATTTCAAGACCTGACTTCTTACGTGTCACTTCACGAGCACGCTTAGCGGCGATACGGGCCTTAGAAGCCAGAATTCCTTTTTCAACAATCTTTTTAGCAATAGCAGGATTTTCCAAGAGGAAGCGACTTAAGGCTTCACTGAAGAGACGATTAGTAATCTTAACCACTTCTGAGTTTCCAAGTTTGGTCTTGGTTTGCCCTTCAAACTGTGGGTTTGGATGCTTAATAGAGATGATAGCAGTCAAGCCTTCACGAACATCATCACCGGTCAGATTATCATCTTTTTCTTTGAGAATCTTATTCTGACGTGCATAATCATTGATAACACGAGTAAGAGCCGTACGGAAACCTTGTTCATGAGTACCACCTTCATGAGTGTGAATGTTATTAGCAAAACTCATCACCGTTTCATGGTAGCCGGTCGTATACTGCATAGCAACTTCAACTGAAATACCATCCATCTCACCATCTGTGTAGATAGGCTCGTCAAAGATAACGTCTTTGTTTTCATTGATGTACTTCACATAAGATGTGATTCCACCCTCATAGTGATAATGTTTCTCTTGTTCAAGACCTTCACGCTTATCTGTAATAGAGATACGTAGACCCTTGTTCAAAAAGGCTAATTCTTGGATACGTTTAGCCAATTTTCCAAAATCAAACTCCGTTGTCTCTTGGAAAATCTCTGGGTCTGGCGTAAAGTGAACAGTCGTACCATGTTTCTCTGTTTCACCAATTACTGCTAAATCTGCTACCACTACCCCACGTTTATACTCTTGGAAGTGGATATAGCCATTTTTATAAACCTTAACATCAAGTTGTGTTGAGAGGGCATTAACGACCGAAGAACCAACCCCGTGCAAACCACCAGAGACCTTATAACCGCCTCCGCCGAATTTACCACCAGCGTGAAGTACTGTAAAGACAGTTTCTACCGCAGGACGGCCAGTTTTTTCTTGGATATCGACTGGGATACCACGACCATCATCAACAACCGTGATAGAATTATCAGGTTCAATAAAAACTTTGATATGTGTGGCGAATCCTGCTAAGGCCTCATCGATTGAGTTATCGACAATCTCCCATACCAAGTGATGCAAGCCTTCTTTTGAGGTGGATCCAATATACATTCCTGGGCGCATACGTACCGCTTCAAGTCCCTCTAAGACCTGAATCTGGCTGGCATCATATTCTTGCGCTTTTTCTTCAAGATTTTTTAATTCATCAGTCATCTATGTCACAATCTCCAATAATGATTTATGGCCATCAACAAACAAGGTATCCAAACCCGCTGCTCCTCCAGCCTCTATGTCTATCTGGCGGTCACCAATGACCAAGCCATGTTTAATATCGTATTTTTTAATTAAATAAAGGAAACTATCTGGACTAGGTTTTCTAGCAAAACCATTTTCAGAAGTTACAACCTCTGTAAAATAATGAGCAATCTCTGCTCTATCAAGGATATCTAGCACCAAATGATTACGGTGGCTAACCAAGAAATTACGTCCGCCCTCAGCCACAATCTTAGCAAGGACATCCTTAGCACCTTCAAAAAGCACAGGTTCTTGTAAATGTTTGGCTTCCTCTTGCTTATATAGGGTTCGAAAATCAGTTATATCAGGCGCAAACATGGCAATGGCAGTACTGGTTGACACCTTAAGGGCATCATAGACTGCTTGAAATTCTGCTGTACGCTCAAATTGTTCTAAAGTTGCTAGAAAGGCTTGGCTTGATACCTGGTAATTATCCAACAAGGTACCACCTAAATCCCAGATATAATCTCCATAATTCATAATCTTAATTATAGCATAAAAGGTCAGATTTTGCTTGTTTTTCATAGCTAAAAAGGCTTGGAAAACCTATCCAAACCTTAATTTTTTATCTCAGAATTAAACTAGCCACAATAGGACTAATAAAGACATATAAAATCCCTGTTACAGCGATTGATAGACCACCCATGGCACCTGCAACCTGACCATATCTGAAGGCAGTTCCAGTACCAACGGCATGCCCAGTTCCTCCTAGGGAAAGACCAATAGCGACTGGATCTTTAATTCCAATCATCTTTAAAAAGACAGGGCCTAAAACTGAGGTTAAAATACCCGTAATAACAACTACAACCAGAGTAACTGTCGTAATCCCCTGCATTTTTTCCGAAATTCCTACAGCCATGGCAGTCGTCACAGACTTAGGAAAGAGTGAGATAGCAAGGAAATAATCCATACCAAAAAGCTTAGCAATCAAAGCGGTATAAGTAGTGTTAAGAACACAGGCAACTGTTGACCCAATCAAGATACTCTTATAGTGATGACGCATGAGGTGTAGATTTTTATAAAAAGGAACTGCTAGCGCGACGGTTGAAGGAATAATCAAACTGTTAAGATAAGAGCCACCTACATAGTAATCCTTGTAGGAAATACCTGTATAGTGCAAAATGACGATAATCAAGGCAGTCGATACAAGAAGAGGCGTTGTCAAAGGATTAGGAAAACGGCGATAAATCAAAAGTCCTATTGTGTAAGCTAGTACAGAAAGTGTTAGCCCAAACAAAGGTGTGTTAAAAAAATTAGCCACGATTAACCTCCTCATAATCGCCTTCAAAGTGTTTTTTGATAAAGACAACAACTACTGCAATCACTACAATATTAAGAACCAAGGCTCCCATAATAATCAAAATAATAGGGACAATATTCGCTGAAATAGCATTCCATCGTTCCATAATACCGACACCCGCTGGCAAAAATAGAATAGTCATATTGGCAATTAAAAACTCTGCTACTGCATGAATATGACGTAGACGAATCCACTTAAGCTGTAGAGCAATCAGAAGTAAGAATAAGCCAATGATACTTCCAGGTACAGGTAATTTAAAAAAGGTTGAAAGTGCTTCGCCAATCACGGCAAACAAACAAATCAACATGAATTGAACGTATTATTTCACAACTTGCCTCCTAGGTTTAATCACCTATTAGTCTACTCCTTTTTTTGAATTTCAAGAGTTTTCAGTAAATTCTTTTGAAAAATTGAGAGGCATAAATCAGCCTCTTTGAATATAAAAAAATCCAACCCTGAGGCTGGATTCATTCACAGATGCCACCACCGAGAATTGAACTCGGAACGGAGCATTACCATTGCTCTATTATACCATTTAACTATAGCGGCAACTGTTTTAATCTTACCATACTTCTATTTACTGTGGCAAGATTTTTTGCTTATTATTTATAAATTTAAGTCTTGGTAAGGGGTGCGGTAACCAATCTGCAAAACCTTACCATCCTTAATCAAGATAGGACGTTTTATCAACATCCCATCTGAAGCTAAGAGTTCAATAGCTTCATCAAGAGACAATGTTGGTAGCTTATCTTTTAAACCTAAAGAACGGTAGGATTGTCCACTCGTATTAAAGAATTTCTTGAGTTCTAAATCTGACCCCGCCAAAAGCTCTTTTAAAAATTGAGCCGAAGGTGGGTTTTCCTTAATATTAATAGATTCAAAATCTAAACCTAATTGATTGAGTTCCGCCTTTGCCTTACGACAAGTGCTGCATTTTGGATATTCATAAAAAGTGTACATGTTTTTCTCCTTTTTTCTAGCATAAGACATCTGTCTAAGGATGGTCAAACCTAATGCCTTCTAACTGAAGTAAGAAACGCTTGGCTTCTTCTCCTGCTGCATATTTTCCTATATGACCACTACTAGGAAGAACCCGATGACAGGGGACGAGAATCAACCAAGGATTCTTACCAACAGCAGTTCCTACAGCCTGTGCGGATTGACAAGAAGTTGCCTTACCAATCTGACCATAGGTTCTGATTTGCCCCATAGGAATTTCACTTAAAGCCAACCAAACTCTTTGTTGGAAAGCTGTTCCTCGTTCAGCTAAAGGAAGGTCATCTGGACTTGGATTCTCACCTTTAAAATAAGCCTGCAACCACTTCTTGGTCACTTCTAAAATAGGATTTGAGGTGTCCGCTAACTCCTCTTCCTTAAAACCAGACTGAAAATGATTTTGTCCTTTTAACCATATACCATAGAGGACTTCTTCACCAGCCACCAAGGACAGGCGACCAATAGGGGATACATAATACTGACGATAATACATAAGTTCATTATAACAAAAAAAGACAGGAAAACCTTGTTCCTGTCAGCTTATTTCTGAATTATTTACCTTTAATCAAACGTACTCGTACGATATTGTCGCTGGCCTCAAACTTAGCGACCAATTCATCAATCTTAGACTTGTCTGTCTCATCAAGGTCAAGAAGGGTATAAGCATACTCTCCCTTTGAACGGTTAATGATATTATCAATATTGATATTAAAATCAGAGACCGCTGTTGAAATACGGGCCACAATGTTAGGCACGTTTTTATTAATCAAAGTGATACGATATGGAGCACTCAAAACCTGTTGTACACGTGGGAAGTTAACAGAATTGACAATTTCACCTGTTTCCATGAAGCGACGGATGGTTTGACCAGCCATAATAGCACAGTTAAGCTCTGCTTCACCCGTCGAACCACCAACGTGTGGAAAGACTGTCACATTAGGCTTGTTAAGTAGTTCTTCTGTCCCAAAGTCAGTGATGTAACGTTTTACTACACCTGTTTCCAAAGCATCAAAGAGCGCATCATTCTCTACTAATTCTGCACGGGCAAAGTTGATGATTGTTGTTCCTTTTTGCATGAGGTTAAAGGCATCTGCATTGAAAGTACCTTTCGTATCAGGTGTCAATGGAACGTGAACAGTGATATAATCACAGTTTTCAAAGATTTCTTTGAGATCAGAAACACGTTTAACATGGTGAGAAATATTCCAAGCTGCTTCAATAGAAACATATGGGTCGTAGCCATAGACCTTCATTCCCAAACGGTAGGCATCGTTAGCAATACGCGCACCAATGGCACCTAGGCCGATAACACCCAGTGTCTTACCAGCAATCTCGCTACCCGCAAACTGCTTCTTACCTGCTTCGATTTGTTTAGGCACATCGTCACCGCTAAGTTTGTTAACCCAAGCATTGGCCGCAATATAATCACGTGCTGAAAGCAAGATAGAAGCTAAGACAGCTTCTTTAACTGCATTAGCATTAGCTCCTGGAGTATTGAAGACAACAATTCCTTTTTCAGTTGCTTCATCCACTGGGATATTATTAGTCCCAGCACCGGCACGCGCAATAGCTTTCAAATTTTCAGGGAAAACTGTATCATGGAGATTTTGACTACGAATAATGTAAGCATCTGGATTTTCCGCTAAATCACCATCAATTTGGAAATGATTTCCAAGTTCCTTCAAACCAATTTGGTTAATATTATTATATGTTTTTACGCTAAATACCATAATTTTATTCCTCTTAAATTAATGAATCCCGTGGTGAGTAGCTTCATCAACTTCTTGATAAAAAGCCTTCTCCCTCTTGGTTTTGATTTTCTGATAGGCAAGTCGTTCACCATCAATAGGAACCTTACCACAATAGACATAGCCAAGTTTCTCCAAAATATGCTGCATGACAAGATTCTTTTCATGCGTGTCGCAACGAAAATCATGAGCGTCAGTTCCCTCAATAAGACCTTGAATAAAGGTTTGAGCGACCCTTTGACCTGTAACCTCAGTCAAAACGGCAATCCTATGGAAGGTAATGTAGCGCTTATTATGATGCTTCCAGTCTCCATCATAGATTTTGTCGTAAGCAGGGTCTCCATCAGTAACCACCGCAGCATAAGAAACAATTTGACCGTCAATGATACCGACATAGGCTTGCCCTTTAAGAACATCATCAAAGATGGTTTCTTCAGTAGGGTAACCATCAGCCCCTTGCCATTGGGAACTACCCGCTTCTGCTAAAGCAGTTCTAGCACTCTCAATCACAGTTATGATAGCCCCAATTTCATTTGGGAAGGCTTGTCTAATTTCCATCTCTTTATCTAATTATTTGTTTTCGGCTTCAAATTTCTTCATAAAGTCAATCAAGTCAAGTACACCCTGACGTGGGAAAGCATTATAAACACTAGCACGCATACCACCTACAGAACGGTGTCCTTTGATATTCTTGAAACCAAGAGCATCTGCTTCTGCTACAAACTTAGCATCCAACTCTTTACTTGGTGTGACGAATGGAATGTTGCAGACAGAACGATCCTTTTCATATTTGACAGGGTTTGTGTAGAAATCAGATGATTCAATGTAATTATAGAGAAGGCCTGATTTCTCACGTTGAATTTCCGCCATCCTATCTACGCCACCAATTTCATTTTTAACCCAGTCAAAGACGAGTTTTGAAATATAGATATTGAAACATGGTGGTGTATTGTAAAGTGATCCTGCTTCAGCTTGAATACGGTAGTCCAACATAGCAGACAATTGTGGTTGGTCGTTAAGGAAGTCTTCACGGACGATAACCACTGTTACACCAGCAGGCCCAATATTTTTCTGAGCACCAGCATAGATAAGAGCAAAATCCTCAACATTATAGCGAGCTGCCAAGATATTTGAAGACATATCTGCTACAATTGGCACACCATTAGTATCAGGCAGATCATAGATAGATGTTCCCTCAATTGTATTATTGGTAGTCAAGTGAACATAAGCGGCTTCTGGATCAATCGTTGAAGGATCAAAACTTGGAATATGATCGTAAACAGTATCCTCAGATGACGCCAAAAGAATTGGTTCAAAAGGAATAGTTTTTGAAAGTTTAACAGCTTCTGTATAAGCTTTTTTACCCCATGACCCTCCCACAAGGTAGTAAGCTTTCTTACCTTGAGCAAGGTTCAGTGGAACCATTGTGAATTGCGTTGAAGCGCCCCCTTGCAAGAAAATAACCTTATAGTTATCAGGAATGGCCATTAGCTCGCGAAGTGTCGCTTCCGCATCTTTAACGATTTTGTCAAATTCTGGAGAACGGTGGGACATTTCTAGCACGGACATACCGGAATCTTGATAGTTAAGCAATTCAGCTTGTGCTTTTTCGAGCACAGGTTTTGGTAATGTAGCAGGTCCTGCTGAGAAATTATAAATTGTCATAAAGACACCTCCAAAATTTTAATGGTCCCATTATAGCGAATTTTCTGAATATTGTAAAGTGTTAATAGTAAAAAACGAACGGAATTGCCCGCTCGTCACAAAAAAGTTAGGTATTTTATGTATATTTTTGCAAGTAATCGAATTTACTATCCGTTATCCTTGCTTAAGAAAATAGGCTGCACCAATTAGATTTGCTCCATTATGATGATAACAGGCCACAATCTTCGGACGTTTAATGATTTTACCAATAAAGTCAATCTCATGGTGAACCTTATCAAACTGGCGATTGACCTCCTCGATAAGAATAGGCTGGGCTGAAATACCACCTCCAATAACAAAGGTTTCCATATCAAAAATGGTTTGAAGATTCAATATGGTAATGGCTAAGTTACGGCAATAGCTTTCAAAAAGTGGATAGACTGTTTTATCTCCTGCATTTATGGCCTTAAATGCGGCTAAACCATCCTTTAAATCTGAATTACCTAGCACTTCATTTACCTTGGTGATTAAACCGACAGCCGACAAAGTCATGCCTCGCATCAATGAAGAATCCACTTTTTCCATTTGAACTGGTAACAGAAAGGTCAACTCACCCGCTTGAAAGTGACTTCCTTGAAAAAGTTTACTATTAATAATAAATCCACCACCTAGACCTGAACCCAAAACAAGGGCTGCACCATTGGTCACTCCTTGCAAATGACCTGTAGCTAGCTCTGCCAAGGCGACTGCTTTTCCATCATTAAGAGCAGCTACTGGCAAATGATACTTGGCTTGCAGGGCTGCTTTGACACGAAAACCATGAAAGAATCTCAACAAACCGCCGTGATAAATCACACCCTCCTCAGTATCAACAGTTCCAGGAACACTAATAGCTATACCTGATAGGGCTGCTTCAACTGAAGTAACTATCTGATCAATCATATCAATAGCTTGTTCTAAGGTTTGTGGAGATGACTGCGTCGGCAGACTCTTTTCAATGGTAAACTGCTCTGAAACAAGTGCCGACTTCACCTGTGTTCCCCCAAAATCAATCGCTAAAATTGTCATAAGCATACTCCACAGATTGTTTTTCGTCATTATAGCATAAAAGAGCCAATAGTAGAAAAAACGGTTCCAAAATGCTATCATAAACTTACAGAATTAGATAAAAGGAGTATCTCACATGACTAAATTTCTACACACTTGTGTCCGTGTCAAGGACCTAGAAGCCTCACTTAAATTTTATAAAGAAGCACTTGGTTTCAAAGAAGCTCGTCGCAATGATTTTCCAGAATATAAGTTCACCCTTGTCTACTTGCAACTCGAAGATGATCCTGATTACGAGTTGGAATTAACCTACAATTATGACCACGAAGCCTATGATTTAGGAGATGGATACGGTCATATCGCTGTTGGTGTCGATGATTTAGAAGCTACACACCAAGCTCACAAAGAGGCTGGATACACTGTTACAGACCTCTCAGGTCTTCCTGGTAAACCAAAAATGTACTACTTCATCACTGATCCAGATGGCTATAAGATTGAAGTTATCCGTTTGACACAATTCCTAGAAAAATAAAACAAAAAAGTCAGATCGTATAGATCTGGCTTATTTTTGTGCTTAATTTTTATTATCTGCCTTCAAAGCTGACAAAATTTGGGTACGAATATCATCCACACCGTTTGGATTATTTGGTAGGAATAAGGTTTGATTACCTTTAGCTGCAAAAGTATTAAGGGTATCTAGATATTGGTTGGTCAAGAGAATAGACATAATCTGCTCTTCAGACATACCCACATTAGCCTCTTTAAGTTCTGCAATAGATTCAGCCAAACCATCAACGATAGCTTTACGTTGTTGAGCAATACCAACACCATGAAGACGATCTTTTTCAGCTTCGGCTTCAGCTGCTGTGACAATCTTAATCTTATCTGCTTCTGCCAATTCTTGGGCTGCCACACGCTTACGTTGAGCAGCATTGATTTCGTTCATAGACTGCTTAACTTCAGCATCTGGTTCAACTTTGGTAATCAAGGTCTTAACAATGATATAACCATAAGTGGTCATTTCTTCTGCTACTTGGTGTTGAACCTCAAGGGCAATTTCATCCTTCTTCTCAAAAAGCTCATCAAGCGTCAATTTAGGAACTGATGAACGGAGAGCATCCTCAATGTATGATTTAATTTGAGCTTCCGGACGCATGAGTTTATAGTAAGCATCTGTAACATTTTGCTCATTAACACGATATTGAGTAGCCACATTCATCATGACAAAGACATTGTCCTTTGTCTTAGTTTCAACCACAATCTCACTTTGAAGCAAACGTAGTTGAATACGGGCTGCAATTTTATCGATACCAAATGGCAAACGCATATGGATACCACTCGTTGCGATTTTTTGATAGCGTCCAAAACGTTCAACGATAGCTACTGACTGTTGACGTACGACATAAAGCATACTGATGAGAATTCCCAAGATAATCAAGAATGAAATCAGTAAAAAGAGAAATGCTGCTTGCATGTTAAGTCCTCCAAAATAAACATAAAAATTTCTTTGCTTTATTATAGCACAGTAATACAGTTGTTCAAGAAAAATAGCATGGTTTGTTCAGAATAGTGTAAAGTAGACACTTTCTTAAACTCTTATGTGTCAGCACTTCTGAAATCTTGGAAACTCTTGTTAATCGAGAGACTTGTACGCAACAGGCGAGACTTTTCGATGTAAGAAAAAGACTGAAACTATTGCGTTTCAGTCTCTCCGTAATTTTAAAATAAAATCGTTTGAAGAACCGTTTTAGATTGCATCTGAAACTTAGGCCTCAAAAAACTTATTTACGATACATCTTAACTTGAAGGTAAATATCGTTATAGATTCCTAGCCACTTTTGACCTAGGTTATTATAGACTTCAAGGTTTTTAATGGTTGATTCTGATGGGTAAAAGGCCTTATCATCAGTAATACTCTTTGGAAGTAAGGCTTTGGCTGCCTCATTAGGTGTGGCATAACCAATATATTCAGCATTTTGTGCTGCATTTTCCGGTTTAAGCATGAAGTTGATAAAAGCATAAGCTTCTTTTTCATGCTTCACTGTTTTAGGAATGACCAGATTATCAAACCATAGATTTGAGCCTTCAGATGGAACAACATAACGAAGATCCTCATTTTTATCAAGCATCTCACTGGCTTCCCCTGAGAAGGTTACTCCAATAGCTGCATCACCTTGAATCATGTAGCCCTTCATCTCGTCACCAACAATAGCCTTGATATTTGGTGTTAGACTATTAAGTTTAGTTTCAGCCAAACGTAATTCAGTCATGTTCTTGGTATTCAAACTGTAGCCCAAGCTATTGAGAGAAAGACCAATAACTTCTCGCGCGCCATCAACCAGCATAATCTGGTTTCTGTATTCGGGTGACCAAAGATCATTCCAGTGCTGAGGTGCTTTTTTCACCAATTTAGTATTATAGACGATTCCGACTGTCCCCCAGAAATAAGGGATGGAATAGTCATTGTGAGAGTCAAAACTAAGTCCTTTAAAGCTTGAACCAATCTGATCAAAGCCATGGATTTTAGATTTATCCAACTTCACCAAAAGGTCTTCCTTGACCATTTTATCAATGGTGTAGTCTGACGGCACAGCAATGTCGTATGTCGTACCACCTTGCTTAATTTTAGTATACATAGCTTCGTTAGAATCAAATGTTTCATACTGGACCTTGATTCCTGTTTCTTTAGTGAACTTGGTCAAGAGATCAGGGTCAATATAGTCACCCCAGTTATAAATAACAAGTTTGTCCGAAGCATTTCCGGTGCGACTTTGCATGTAGGCAGAAATTCCCCAAAGGAAGAAAATAATTGCTAAAATCCCTGCCAGAAATTGATAGAGTTTACGCATCATGCTCCTCCTTTCTCTCCTGGGTAATCATATAATATCCAATGACTAGAAGGATAGAGAATAGGAAGACAACCGTTGATAGAGCATTGATTTCTAAGGAAATACCTTTGCGAGCACGTGAGTAAATTTCCACAGCAAGTGTTGAAAAACCATTACCCGTTACAAAGAAGGTTACTGCGAAGTCATCCAAAGAATAGGTAAAGGCCATGAAATAACCAGCGATAATACCAGGTGTCAAGTATGGCAACATGACCTCACGTAACATCTGCCATTGGGTCGCACCCAGGTCATAAGCTGCATTCACCATGTCTCGATTCATTTCCTTGAGACGGGGCAAAACCATGAGAACCACGATTGGGATTGAGAAGGCAATATGACTCAACAAAACCGATACAAAACCAAGTTGGAAACCAATCAAGGTAAAGAGAATCAAGAAACTCGCACCAATCATAACGTCCGGTGCAACCATTAGCACGTTATTTAGGGATAAAATCCCATTCTGATGCTTCTGTTTACTCTCATAGATAAAGATAGACCCAAAGGTACCAATAATCGTCGCCAGAAGAGCGCTAAGGAAAGCTAAAAAGAAGGTTTGAGCCAGAATTAACATAAGACGGCTATCTGAAAACATGCTCTGGTAGTTATCCAGAGTAAAACCTGTGAAACTATTCATATCGCTACCACTGTTGAAAGAATAGGCGATTAAATAAAAGATTGGCAGGTAAAGGATAACAAAGACAAAAGCTAAATAGAGATTTGCAAATTTTTTCATTGACGTCTCTCCTTTGTTAACCACATTGTCGCAATCATAGCAGCAATAAGAACAACACCAATAGTTGCCCCCATTCCCCAGTTTTGTGTTGTGAGGAAATGCTGTTCGATAGCCGTTCCTAGTGTAATAACTCGGTTCCCGCCAATCAAACGTGTTAGCATGAAGAGGCTAAGACTAGGAATGAAGACCGATTGTACACCCGAGCGTACCCCATTAAGCGACAAAGGAAAGATAACCTTGGTAAAGGTCTGCCAATCATTAGCTCCTAAATCCTTACTTGCATTGACAATATTCTCATCCAAATCATCCAGAGCATTAAAAATTGGTAGAATCATAAATGGAATTTCAATGTAACTGGCTACAAAAATGAAAGAGAAATCCGTAAAGAGAATTTGCATAGGGGCAATCCCAAAGAAACCAAGAAAGGCATTGATGCCCCCCTGTTGACCAAAAATCCCCATAAAAGCATAGGCTTTCAGAAGGAGATTGACCCAGGTTGGTAAAATGACCAACATCAACCAAAGTTGCTTATGCTTTAGTCTGGTTAAAAGATATGCCGTCGGATAAGAAATGAGAAGGGTTACCAGAGTAATGATGGCTGCATAAAGAACCGAGTTAAAACTCATCCTTAAGTAAGTCCAACTGGAAAAGAAGGTACCATAATTGTCCAAAGTAAAGTTGCCACTGATATCAAAGAAAGACTGATAGAGTAGCATGAGCACTGGAGCAACCACGAAGAGCAGGAGCCAAAGGAGGTAAGGTACCGAGAAGAGGCTAGCTGTTTTCTTCATAGCGCTCCTCCTCAATGGCATTAATCAAGCCATCTTCATGTTCTTCCACTTCCACATATTCTTCAATACGTGCATCGAACTCTTCTTCTGTCTCATTAAGACGCATGATATGAATATCCTCAGGCGTAAAATCAAGACCTATAATCTCACCCTCAATCGCCTTACGGGTTGAATGAATCATCCATTCATTGCCAAGATTGTCATAAGCAATGATTTCATAGTGGACCCCACGGAAGAGCTGCGTTTCCACGCGAACTTGCAGTTTACCTTCTTCAGGAAGCGCGATTTGTAAATCTTCAGGACGGATAACCACTTCAACAGGTTCGTTTGGACGCATTCCTCCATCCACAGATTCGAAACGTTTTCCGTTGAACTCAACCAAATAGTCCTCAATCATGACTCCTGGTAGGATATTAGATTCTCCGATAAAGGTTGCAACGAAATGGTTGATAGGCTCATCATAGATATCAACAGGCGTTCCTGATTGAACAATTTCACCATCGTTCATAACAAAAATCCAGTCTGACATGGCCAATGCTTCTTCCTGGTCGTGAGTGACGAAGACAAAAGTAATCCCTAGACGTTGCTGTAGTTCACGCAACTCGTATTGCATTTCAGTACGTAACTTCAAATCCAGTGCTGACAAGGGCTCATCCAAAAGGACCACACGTGGCTGATTGATAATCGCACGGGCAATAGCCACACGTTGGCGTTGACCACCTGATAATTTTTGAATCGAGCGCTTTTGATAACCATCTAGTTGAACCATTTTCAAGGCTTCTTTTACACGCTCTTCAATTTCCTTTTTAGGCACTTTTTTTAACTTAAGCGCAAAAGCCACATTGTCAAAGACATTCATGTGTGGGAAGAGGGCATAAGATTGGAAAACGGTGTGGACATCCCTTTTATTGATAGGGATATCATTAATACGCTTTCCATCCAAAAGAACGTCACCACTGGTCGCATCCAAGAGACCAGCAATGATGTTCAAGATAGTTGATTTACCAGAACCAGAAGCCCCAAGTAGGGTATAGAACTTACCTTCTTCCAGTTCAAAGTTGATGTCTTTTAAAACTTGTGTGCCACTGTCTTCAAATACTTTCGAGACGTTCTGAAAGGCAATAATCGGATTAGTCAATTGTCATAAATCCTCCATGGATAACAAAAATAGGATTAGTATTATTAATTTAATTTGTCGCCAATGATGCGAACTTCAGGCTCTAGTGTCACACCTGAATTTTCCTTAACCTTAGCGATAACATCTGCAATAAGGTCTTCATAGTCTTTTGCTGTTCCTTGATTGACATTGACCATGAAACCAGCATGCTTAGTTGAAACCTCAACACCACCGATACGATGTCCCTTGAGGTTGGCTTCCATAATAAGCTGACCTGCAAAATGACCTAGCGGACGTTTGAAGACCGAACCACATGATGGGTATTCAAGAGGTTGTTTAAGTTCTCGCAAGTGATTAAGACGGTTCATCTCATTCTTGATTTGCTCGTAGTCTCCTGGTTTGAGGTTGAATTTTGCTGAAATAACCACTTCACCTGTTTCTTGGAGCACCGAACGACGATAACCAAAACGCATATCTCTTGCATCAATCGTACGAATTTCACCGTCTTTTGTAAGAACCTGGGCAGAAACCAAGATATGTGAAATCTCGCCACCATAGGCACCCGCATTCATAAAGACAGCACCACCAATACTACCTGGAATTCCCGCCGCAAATTCAAAACCAGTCAAACTTTGGAACCGGGCCACCTTGGTTGTTGCAATCAAATTAGCTCCCGCTTCTGCTTCAACTTGATAACCATTAACAGCGATACCATTAAGCTTATCAAACATAATCACAAAACCTCGGATACCACCGTCACGAACAATCAAATTACTGGCATTACCAAGCACCATCCACGGAATGTCGTGCTTGTTTGCAAATTTGACAATACGAGAGAGCTCATATCGGTTACGTGGAAAGGCCAAATAATCCGCTGGACCTCCAACCTTGGTGTAAGTATAACCTTTTAAGGGTTCGTCGAAACGAATATCAATCCCCACTAAGTCTTCTTTAAGTTCATCTAACATGTTATTTCCCATACTTTTTCTATACATTTATTTCTTTGTAGGTATTGTGAAAAATTCCCCCTTATGACTATCACAACCTAAAAATGAATTAGTATTTTTCCCAAAAAATTAAAAGAAAAATACAGCAAAAAGCCAAGATTAATTATAGCAAAAAATCCCCATCTTGACGACAAGGAATTTTAGTAAAAACTAGTCCACTTGCTCCAATTTGCGGACATCACTAGTGTCTAATTGACTCAAATATTTTTCGTAGGGTTGACCAGTTTGAGGCTCAACTAAATCCTCGGCAATTTCTAGCAGAGGAACCAAAACAAAGGCCCTTTGAGTCATGAAAGGATGAGGCACTTTAAGGTGTTCAGTCCCCCAGGTTTCCTGCCCGTATAAAAGAATATCAATATCCACAGTCCGAGGGCCCCAGTGTTCATGTCGAACGCGGTCAAGATTTTTTTCAATTTGCTGGCAATAACTTAGTAAGGTTTCGGCCGGCAACTGAGTGTCAAGTGCTAAAGCGAGATTCAAAAAATCAGCCTGGTCTGTTAATCCCCAAGCAGCCGTCTCATAATAAGAGGACACTGCTTTAACTTCCGTCTCAGGCAATCGATTCAAGCTCTCAACCGCTTTTTGAAGATAGCCTTGACGATTTCCTATATTAGATCCCAAACTTAAATAAACTTTCGTCATCGACTGCGCTCCAACTCAATTCCAACACTTCTATAGTGCCCATTAATTGGTGGGTTTTCTTTAGTAATTCTAATTTTAATAGATTGGATTGGCGCAAATTGATTAAACAAGTCCTCACAAATAGCACCAGCTAAACGCTCGATCAAAATATACTTTTCTTCTTCCACCTGTTTCTGTACTGCTTCAAAAACCAAACCATAATGAACTGTATCTGCTAGATTGTCACTTTGTGAAGCCCTGGTCAAATCAACTTCCAGTTCCAGGTCAACCACAAAAATTTGCCCTAGGGTTTGCTCCTCAGCAAAAGCCCCGTGATAGCCATAAAAACGGCAACCATTTAAAATGATTTTATCCATATCTTCTCCTTAAGACGACTAAACTCATCTTTATTCTAACACAAAAAAGGTGAAAAGTTGGGATCTAATTAGTATGACATTTTAGACAAATCTGAAGTTATTGTTTTTCGACAATACAATCGATTGCGTAATTCTTCTGATTTGGTAAAATAAAGGCACAGGAGTTTAAAAATTCCTGATATCTAAACTAAGACTATCTCAACTAATAAGGAAAAAACTATGACAAATCAAACTGCAATGCAATACTTTGAATGGTATCTCCCAAGTGACGGCCAACATTGGAACAACTTAGCTGATGATGCCCAACATCTAGCAGACCTTGGCATCAGCCATGTTTGGATGCCGCCTGCTTTCAAAGCTACTAACAAAGATGATGTTGGTTACGGAGTCTATGACCTCTTTGACCTTGGGGAATTCGACCAAAAAGGAACCATACGCACCAAATATGGTCTCAAGGAAGAATACCTTAATGCCATCAACCAACTCAAAAATGTTGGTATCGTCCCTATGGCCGATGTTGTGCTCAACCACAAGGCAGCCGCGGATAAACTTGAAACCTTTGATGTGGTAGAAGTTGACCCCGAGGACCGTACCCAAGAAATCAGCGAACCGTTTGAAATCGAGGGTTGGACTCATTTCACTTTTGACGGACGTCAGAAAGCTTACAACGACTTTGAATGGCACTGGTACCACTTTAATGGGACTGACTTCGATGCCAAAAGAAATAAAAATGGTATTTATCTTATCCAAGGTGACAACAAGGGCTGGGCACACAATGACTTGGTTGACAATGAAAATGGTAACTTTGACTACCTTATGTATGCCAACCTAGATTATAAACATCCTGAGGTTATAGAAAATATTTACGAATGGGCTGACTGGTTCGTCGAAACAACTGGGGTCCAAGGTTTCCGAATGGATGCCATCAAACACATTGATTCTTTCTTTATGCGTAATTTTATTCGCGACGTCAAAGAAAAACAAGGTCAAGATTTCTATGTTTTTGGTGAATTTTGGAATGCCAAGGAAGAGGATAATAATACTTATCTCGAAAAAACTGAAAACCGCTTTGATCTTGTGGATGTTCGCCTTCATAACAATTTATACGATGCTAGCCTCGAAGGAGCCGAGTATGATTTAACGACTATTTTCGATCATAGCTTAGTCAAAAATCACCCTGAACATGCAGTAACCTTTGTAGACAATCATGACACCCAACGTGGACAAGCCCTGGAATCTACAGTTGAAGAATGGTTTAAACCAGCTGCCTATGCCCTTATCCTTCTTCGTGAAGACGGTCTTCCTTGCCTATTTTATGGTGACTACTATGGCATTGATGGGGAGTTTGCTCAAGAAAGTTTCAAAGATGTCCTAGACACCTTACTTTACGCTCGTAAAGATTTGGCTTACGGAGAGCAAATAGACTACTTTGACGACCCTAACTGTATCGGATGGACACGCTCTGGTAATGAAGACGGTACTCCATTAGCCGTAACCATTTCTAATGATGCTGCCAACAACAAATCTATGGAAATTGGAAGTGATTGGGCTGGACAAACCTTCTATGATATCCTTGGAAACTGCTCTGATACTGTAATAATTGACGAAGACGGATGGGGAGACTTCCCAGTTTCTGAAAAATCTGTCAGCGTTTGGACAATTCAAGACTAAGAAAAAAGCTCAATTGAGCTTTTTTAAATTTCATAAAATTCCTGAGATAGTCTTAACAATATCACGATTGACTTCAACATTATGGACACGGACAATTTGACATCCCTTGCCAACAGCATAGGCAGATAAAGCAGCTGTCCCTTGATCACGGTCCTTGGCAGGAATATTTCCACCTAGGAGATAATCCACAACACGCTTACGAGAAATCCCAAAAAGAACAGGATACCCAAGTCCAATAACTTTGTCCAAGCCTCTAAGCAGGTCAATATTGTGTTGAACATTTTTAGCAAAACCAAAGCCAGGATCAATCCAAATATTTTCTTTAGCTACACCTGCTTCCAAGGCAGCTTGCGCACGTTGACTAAGGAAAGTACAGACATTCTCTGTGACATCACTGTATTTTTCTTCTTTTTGATTATGCATGAGGATAATCGGTACATTCTTTTCAGCTGCTAAGGCTAGCATCTGACCATCATAAAGTCCTGCCCATACGTCATTAAGAATATCTGTACCTGCTTCAAGAGCAGCTCTGGCAGTGGCTGTCTTGTAGGTATCAATACTGATAAGAACATCATATTTTGCCTTAATAGCTTGTATAATTGGCACAATACGAGCAATCTCTTCTTCCTCGGTTACAAATTCTGCTCCGGGTCTTGTAGATTCACCACCCACATCGATAATGCTAGCCCCTTGCGCAATCATACGCTCAACCTGAGCCAGTGCATCTTCTATTGTGACAAAATCACCACCGTCTGAGAAAGAATCTGGGGTGACATTCAAAATTCCCATAATGCAGGCCTTACCTGCAATTTCATGTTTACCAATAAACATTTTAACTCCTAAAAATCACGCATCAAAGAAAGAATTTCCTTACGTTCTTCACGGTCTTCTTTATAGAGGCCTTTTGCAACCGTTGTGATGGTCTTACTTCCTGGTTTTTTAATACCACGCATAGTCATACACATGTGCTCAGCTTCCACCATGACAAAGACTCCTCGAGGATTAAGGGCTTCTTCAAGCGCTGTAGCGACTTGATCTGTAAGACGTTCTTGCAATTGTGGACGACGGGCCGCCACTTCAACAGCACGTGCCAATTTTGATAGTCCTGTCACCTTATCCCCACTTGGCAAATAGGCTACATGAGCCTTGCCATAGAAAGGAACCAAGTGATGCTCACACATAGAGTAAAAAGGAATATCCTTCACAAGGACAACTTCATCATGAACTTCTGAAAAAACCGCTGTAAACTGATCTTTCGGGTCTTCATTTAAACCTGAAAACATCTCAGCATACATCTTAGCCACACGTTTTGGCGTATCCAAAAGACCTTCACGCTCAGGATTCTCACCCAAAGCTTCCAATAATTGATAGACTGCTTGTTCTACTTTTTCTTGATTTGCCATAATTTCCTCTTGCAACGTTATAATATTATCTATTATAACTCATTTTACGCGATTTTTCTTGCAAAAAATAAAATTGCTAAGCTGAATCCTAGCCCAAAAAAGCGAAGACTCCCCGTCACATGATGACTGTCTTCGCTTGTCTTTATTTAATCTTTTAAGTGGTAAGAATAGGATGAAATGACAATATTCTCACGCCATTTGAGATAATATTTCAATCGTAAACTCATCTGATTATGAAGTATGGTTTGCCATGATTTTTTCGGAACAAACTGTGGAATCATAACAGTCAAAGTCGCATTATCCTTTTCAGCCTGAGTAGCCACTTCATCTACATATTGAATAGTTGACTGCGTAATTGAACTGTAAGGTGATTGGATATGAACCATCTCGATTTCTGGGAAATATTTTTTAAATTCTTGTTCGGTTTCCTTATCCTTATTCTCTGTATCTTTAGTAGACACATGCATAGCAATAACCTTATCTCCAATAGAACGTGCATAAGAAATGGCACCAATATTAGCCTTTGTAACATTTCCCACCAAGATAAGAACAATGTTGCCTTGATAATGATGTTCTTTGACTTGACCATTAATACGCAACTGTTGAGCAACTCCATTGTAATGTTTCTTAATCTTAAGGAACATCCACATCAAAATAGCAATAATTGGGAAGAATGGCCAAATATCCCCTAAGCGGAAGAGGAAGAGAATGAGGACAATAGCGTAACAAATTAAGGCACCTAAAATATTAGCTAAAGAATGCTTCCAGAACCCTTTGCCGTATTCACGAATCCAATGGACAACCATACCTGTTTGAGAAAGTGCAAAAGGAATGAACACCCCTATTGTATAAAGCGGAATCAAACGTTCCGTATTTCCTCGGAAAATGAATAAGAGAGTAATGGCCCCAATAGCCAGCGTCAAGATTCCGTTAGAGTATCCCATACGTGCACCTTTTTCAAGATACATATGAGGCATGTATTTATTCTTAGCCATGTTAAAGGACAACATCGGAAAGGCTGAAAAACCTGTATTTGCTGCCACTGCAAGAATCATAGCAGTTGAGAACTGAAAGATATAAAATAAGATACTTCCAATCCATGAATCACCAAGAATTTCCCTAGCCATCTGCGCCAAAATTGTCACACCTGAATGAGGTGTAATACCAGTCCACCAGCTAAGGAAGGTAATACCAGCAAACATGACTCCCAAAATACTTGACATGATAAAGAGGGTTGATGCAGCATTTTTAGACTTAGGTTTCTTAAAGAAAGGCACCGCATTAGAGATGGCTTCTACCCCTGTCAATGAAGCCGAACCTGAAGTAAAGGCCCTTAAAATAAGAATAACTGACACGCCTGTAACCGGTTGACCTAAATGCGCCGTAGCCGCATAAGGCATATGACCCGTTAAAATTTGAAAGAAACCAAATCCCAACAATAATAGCGTCGAAACAATGAAGAGATAAACTGGTATCATCAAAGATTTTGCCGATTCGCGCATTCCCCTAAGATTCATAACCATCAAAACAAGCACCAAAATCATTGATATTTCAAGATTGAAAGGATGAAGGAAGGGAAGGGCTGAAGTAATGGCATCTGCACCTGAGGCCACCGAAACAGCAACCGTCAACATATAATCAACCAAAAGACTACCACCAGCTATCAAGCCAAACTTAGGAGACAGATTTTCCGTCGTTACCATATAGGCACCACCACCTTGAGGATAGGCCTTGATAACCTGTCTATAAGAGATGGTAAGGCTGGCCAAAAGAACGAGAACCAAAAGCCCAATAGGGATTGACCACCAAATAGCCGCACTAGATACAGCTGTCAGAACCAAGACGACCTGCTCTGGACCATAGGCGATAGATGAAAGTGCATCACTCGACAACATGGCCAAGGCCTGAATCTTGGACAATAAGTGTTCATCACCATTATCATCATGAGTTAAAGGTTCACCGATTAAAATGTTTTTCAGACGTTGAAACATTGTGATCTCCTTACTTTTAAAACATACGAGGGCTATTATACGCCCCTAAATGTCATCTTTCAAGTCTTAAACATCACTTGCCTGCTCTAAAACCCATTTTCTGACCTGAGAAATGAAGTATAGAGATCCCGTAATCACATAAAGTTTCTTATTGTCAGTCGTCACATGTTCTTTAATCCATGTTTTGAAGTCTGGTACCTGCTTATAAGCCTCTGGGTATTGATCTAGTTTAACACTGTTTGGATAGTCAAAACTCGTTACAGTCAAGTCACCAACCGATTTTAGTTGGGCAAGCATACCATCGATAGGCTTGGTGTCAATCGCCGCAAAGAGAAGTTCAATCTCCTTATCTACATATTCTGACTGCAACAAATCAATCAAAACTTTAACACTCTCATTATTATGAGCGCCATCAATCATAAGATTAGGTCTTAAAAATTCTGTTCGACCTCGCCAATTGGCATGAGCCAGGGCATCCTTTATGAGTTCAGGCGTTACTTTGGGATAATCTTTTTGAAGCAATAAAGAAGCCATGATAGCCAAGCTAGCATTTGCTACTTGGTGTTGACCAGCCATAGCCAAGACTATATCATCTAACCTTTGCTCTCCATAGGTAAAATCAAAGGAATGGCTTGATCCTGTAGCCGTGAAATCTCTCCCTAGCTCATAGGTCTTAGCCCCTTCTTCACGCGCTTTCTTCTCGAAAACATCTCGAACATCAGTACGGTCAGTCGCATAAATAAAGGGAGCTCCATTCTTCAAAACACCGGCCTTCTCAGCTGCAATTTCAGCATGAGTATTCCCCAAAATAGCCTGATGGTCTAAACCAATCGAAGGACATAGGACTGCCAAGGGCTTAAAGAGATTGGTTGAATCATGAAGGCCACCCATTCCCGCTTCAATGAATGCGATATCCACAGGATGGACCTGACCAAAATAGAGGAACATCAAGACTGTGATAATTTCGAACTCTGTCGCATTTTCGTGATTTGTCTCTTTTGGCAACCGTTCAACCACAGGCTTCACACGATTAACCAGGTCAAGTAAGTTCTCTTCTGAAATCATCTGACCATTGATAGAAATCCGTTCCTTAAAATCAATAATGTAAGGCGAGGTAAAAGTTCCAACTTCATAACCTGCTTGAGAAAAAATCATTTGTAAGGCATTGACAGTAGATCCCTTACCATTTGTTCCCACAATATGCACAGCCTTAAGATTGTCCTGTGGGTTTCCTAGTTCTTCAAGCATCCAGGCCATACGTTCCAAGCCAGGCTTAATACCAAATTTTAATTGACCATGAATCCAATCCAATGCTTCTTGATAAATCATAATTGCTCCTTTTTAAGCTAATGCTTTGACTTAGCCATTAAACTAACCATTAAACTAGTTAACCTAGTTTTTCTATTAGCCTAATACCACTCTAACCCTCTTATTATACCAAAGACTGCTAGCTATAACCAAAATAGACAAAAAAGGTAACCCTAGGGTCACCTCTTAAGCTTTCTCTTTTTCGTCAATAACAAGACGAACTTTTTTACCTTGAGTAGGTACCGAATAGACAATCGCTCTTATCGCCTTAATAGTACGTCCTTTTTTCCCGATAACACGCCCAATATCGGATGGAGCAAGATCAAGATGGTACTCCAAAAACTCAGAACCGTCAATAATCTTGATGGTCAACTGATCTGGTGAAGTAATTAAGGGGTTAATGATAGCGATAATAAGATTTTCAATGGTATCCATAGGCTAAAAAATTATTTTGAGAATTTTGATTCGTGGAATTTTTTCATAACACCTTCTTTTGAAAGGATGTTACGAACTGTATCTGAAGGTTGTGCACCTTTAGACAACCACTCAAGAACGCGTTCTTCTTTAAGTGTTACTTGGTTTTCTTCAACGAGTGGGTTGTAAGTACCAACTGTTTCGATGAAACGTCCATCACGTGGAGCACGTGAGTCTGCAACGTTAATACGGTAGAAAGGTTTTTTCTTAGAACCCATACGAGTCAAACGGATTTTTACTGCCATTTTCAATTTCTCTTTTCTTCAGTTTTTTTATTATGGTGGAGGCACTTACTGCCTCTCTACCTTAACTAGTATACCATATCATTTTTATGTGTCAAGAAAAAAACTTGACAGATTTAAATTTTCTACAAAAAAACTAGAGACAAGCTCTAACTTCCTTATAGGACTATTTCTTGGTAGTACTCTTATGATTTTTTCATAAGCCACCTTTGTTTCAGCATACTCGGTTTCTAAGCCCTTAGCTGTCGCTTTAGAAGCTCTCTCAGTTCATATATTTGAACTTTATCTTCATAAATCAATTTCATAATAAAAACACCTCAAAAGTTAGACTTTCTCTATCTAACTTTTTGGATGCAGTTCAGCTAAGCCTTTTTTCTTTTTCCATACTTTTGCTATAATAGAGACATACATATCGAAGGGAACTCAACATATGACAATAGATCAGCAACTCGTTTGCTACAAACGTCTTCCAAACTGGACAGCCACGACACTCCCAGAAATGGTGACGCAAAAACATAACACTAAGGTTGGAACCTGGGCTAAACTGACTATTCTATCAGGAGCTCTTCACTTTTACGAATTAGATGAAGGGGGACAAGTTACCGCAGAGCACCTCTTCACGCCTGAAACAGAAATTCCTTTTGTCCAACCACAAGCTTGGCATCGAATCGCTCCTGCTTCCGATGATTTAGAATGCTATCTTTCCTTCTACTGCAAGCCAGAGGACTACATGGCTAAAAAGTATGATACTAAAGCCCACTCTGAGGTTCTTGAAGCCGTCCAGTCTGAACATATTAAACCTGGTCGTACCCTTGATTTAGGCTGTGGCCATGGTCGCAACGCTCTTTATTTGGCATCACTTGGGCATGATGTTACAGCCGTTGACGTTAATAACGAAGCTACACAACGCATCCAAATGATTGCAGATGAGGAAAGTTACAATGTTAGAGCTGGCTACTACGATATCAATGCTGCTGCTCTTCCCGAGTCTGAGACCTTTGATTTCATCCTCTCAACAGTAGTCTTTATGTTCCTTGATCCCGATCAAATTCCGGCTATTATCAAGAATATGCAAGAGCGTACTGTCGTAGGTGGTTACAATCTGATTGTCTGTGCCATGGATACCGAGGAACACCCTTGTACCATGCCTTTCCCATTTACGTTTGAAGAGGGAGAGTTGAAAAATTATTATAGTGACTGGGAGTTAGTCAAGTATAATGAAAATCTTGGTCACCTTCACCGTTTGGATGAATATGGCAATCCCATCGCCCTTCAATTTGCAACCATCTTAGCTAAGAAGGTTAAATAAGAGCGAATAACTGTAGACGAGCTGAGCACAGCTTGACTTGTCTTCAAAGTAAAAACTAGGAATCCAGTCGGATTCCTAGTTTTTTAATTGTTTACAATGTCTGCATATCCTGATTTAAGGTCTGCGTTTTCTGTTTCTTTGACATCATACACACCACCATTAGTAGTTACTGAGTAAGGAACAAAGGGAGTTCCGTCTTTTTTTATCATAAAGAAATAGCGGTGAACAGAAGCATTCCCCATCTCTCATAAACCGAAACAATGGTACACTCAGAACTGCTATTACCATTTGCAGCATCGGTTTCATCCACAGACATATTATTGTCCGACATTCAACGAAGAGGCTTCCTTGGCATGGTTAGGATCAGGTGTATCAATACTTACACTGCTAGATTCGTTTGACTTATTATTTCACTAGATGAAGTGATAGTATTCTCCGTTGATTAGAATATCGAGCTAGCCACTGTGGAAGACGACTGAGTCTGTTTATCGTTCTTCACTGAACTAGTGACAAGAGTCAAACCAATTGCAACTACGATTACTACTAGGGATCCTAAAAGTATATAGATATAATTATATTTTTTCGAGACTCCAATAAGGCCAGACTGATAAGCCAGTTGTAGCTAATCAGATTTTGGCTTACGTCCCTGAACTTACTCAAAACGACTTATCCATTCTGCTTCTGACAGCTCTCGCATAATTTTCCTCTTCTCTTTATCATATTACCTTTCATCCTATTACAGAATAAGTATGATGACAATAATGACAAAGATATGAAACTTGCTCTTAGTAAGACGATTAATGACTTATAAGAGAGAACAGGTTCAGACAAAAGAGGAAAATCAAGACACCCATGACCATTAGGAGACTAATCTTATAACCTAGAGGATTTCTGGGATTTAAACTGGTTCCAAGACCATACCTACGGAGGACAAATAAGGGCTCTGAGGGAAATTGATTAAGGTTGTAGCCTAAGAGATACCTTAAATATAGCAAGAAGAAAAAGCTCATTCCCGGAAAAACGATAAGAGGAAGCACTAGCCCCTGTGACCACCAAATCTTGATTGTAAGAATGACTTGTAGTAAAAAGAGAACTACAAACAAATAACAAATGCGTGTTTGTTTTTTCATTGATTGTCACCTCCATCTAGGTTAAGTATACTCCCCCTAGCTTCTCTTATCAATCCCATAACTCGCCTGATATCTTATTTTCTGCTACAATAGATAGGAACAATTCAAAGAAGGAAACTGTACACATGAAATTAATTTCTTGGAATATTGATTCCCTAAATGCTGCTCTTACCAGTGATTCTGCACGCGCTCAATTATCACGCGCTGTCATCGATACTTTGGTCGCTGAAAATGCAGATATCATTGCTATTCAAGAGACAAAATTATCTGCTAAAGGGCCAACTAAAAAGCATTTGCAAATCTTAGAAGACTACTTCCCTGACTATGTCAATACCTGGCGTTCATCTGTCGAACCTGCCCGTAAAGGTTATGCTGGAACCATGTTCTTGTATAAAAAAGAATTGACGCCAATCATTACTTATCCTGAAATCGGAGCGCCTTCAACCATGGACTGTGAAGGACGCATCATCACTCTCGAATTTGCCAATTTCTTTGTGACACAGGTCTACACACCAAATGCTGGTGACGGTCTCAAACGTCTGCTTGAACGTCAAATCTGGGATGAAAAATATGCAGATTACCTAGCCAAATTGGACGCTCAGAAACCCGTTCTTGCGACTGGTGACTATAACGTTGCCCACAAGGAAATCGACTTGGCTAACCCGTCAAGTAATCGTCGTTCACCTGGTTTTACAGATGAAGAACGTGCTGGCTTCACTAACCTCCTTGCCAAAGGATTCACAGATACCTACCGTCACCTCAATGGTGATGTTACAGGCGCTTATACATGGTGGGCTCAACGTAGCAAAACATCTAAAATCAATAATACAGGCTGGAGAATTGACTACTGGTTGACTTCAAATCGTATTGCCGATAAGGTCACAAAATCAGACATGATTAACTCTGGTGATCGCCAAGACCACACACCTATTGTCTTAGAGATTGACTTATAAAATAACTCTAGACCTAAATCCCTAAAAGAGTAGAACTACTACTCTTTTACTATGCCCAATAAAGGAGAAATAATGAAATCTAAACTTAACCCTACACAAAAGCTTGTTCTCTCAGCTATTATCATGGCCCTTTATATCGCTATCCTCTTTGTCTCACAAGCCATTTCCTTTGGTGCTGTTCAGATGCGTCTGGCTACGGCTTTATATGGATTAACCTATATCTTTCCATTTTTGGTTGTCCCACTCAGTCTCGCAAATGCTATTGCTAACTCTTTTGGTGGCCTGGGATTGATTGATGTTGTCGGTGGTTTCTGTGCCAGCTTTTTAGCAACTGGTAGCATCTACCTCATCCGTAAAATTAAGCTATCTAGCTGGTTTATCATACTCCCAATCCTACTCATTCCATCCTTAGTGGTACCAATATGGCTTAGCGCCCTACTTAAACTTCCTTATGTTGCTCTCGTTATTAACCTTATCTTAGGGCAAATAGTTCCTGCAATCTTGGGAGCTGTACTCGTACGAGAGTTAACTAAGCGAGGATACAAAGACTGACAGACAAAAGTATCTCTGCAAATTGCAGAGATACTTTTTTTAGTAATGATATGCTTTTTCGTAAGCTTCTTTTGGTGTCAGTTTGTCTCCAAAAATAAGTAAACGGTAGTCAACATTAGTAGGATCTTTTTGATAGTCATCAACCCAATCTTGATTCATTTCGAGGTAAAGATTATAGGTTCCCAACTTAGTCGAAACAGTACCTATCTTGTAAAAATCTTTATAACGCTTTTGGTTATCTGTTTTTTTCAATTTTTCATATCGATAATAGGTTCTGGCAAACTCCGTGAACTGTAATTCTTTCTTATCTTTTCCAGAGCCAGTTGTGACTTCAATGGTGCCCTTGTTATTTGTTAAATGTAAATCATAATCATAGTCATTGTGACTATTCACTTGGAAGACACCTGAAGTAATATCACTGTCATCAGAGAATGTCTGAATATCAGCGAACTTAGCAGCCTGCCAAGAAGCAGGGATTCCTTCATACTCACCATCGCTTTGCAAGCCTAAAAGTGACCAATAATGACCAAGATAGAAGGTATTAGACTTATTACGATCTGTCACCAGTTCACCTACCATCTTAAGGTTTTCAGCACCTAGACGATAAGGGTTAGAAAGGTAACCAAAGACTGGGAAGAAGTAAATGATGACTGTAAAGGTCAAGAGAGTCTTCATATTAATCTTATTGATAGCCCAGAAGAAATAGGCAGCTGAGAACAAGAGAGCGTAAGCAGCACCATAGCTAAACTTATGCGCATGGGCAATCAAAAGTAAAATGAAGAAAATAGGTTGGATAGGACGAACCTTATGATAGATGATAGAGAAAACGTCCTCCTTGTCTTCCTCAGATTTGAAAATCAAGGACAAGACAATGGTCAAGAGTACAAAGAAGGCGCCAAACCCGAAACCAACATCATTTGGACGGAAGAAGTAAGCCAAGATGGACATGTCCATTACCAATAACCAGACAGATGCAAAGTTGACTATGTTGTTACCAAATTTTGCAGCTGTTTGGTTTGGTGCCTTCAAAGGTACTTCGAAGGCTTGTGCAAGTGCTCTTTCTTTGGCTTGGCGTTCGGCCTCTATTGCCGCTTTCATTTCCTTAGTACGGCGTTCCTTTTGGAACAAATGGGCAACCTTGGTCGGTTCATCTTGTCTCGACTTGGTAATGCTCAAAAAGAGCAAATATTGCATAGAAAAGATGAGAGCTGTGTTCCCACCGTATTCTAGGAAGGAACCATCCCAAATACTAGAAACAACTGCAAAAATGATATAACCTCCAATTGAGATTAAAACCGTCAAAAGCAAATGAATCCAACGAAAACGATAAGTGTATTTATCAGTTGTATCTCGTCTCAAAAACGTGTCACGTGGGTAAAGATACCAGATAACGAAGATAAGTTCAATGGCCTGAACAGATGTTAGAAAACCAACATAGTTGAAGCCAAAAACGGCTACTATCACATTGATGAGATAGGAAATAATAGCCAAAACTCGCAGACTGGTGCGCTTAGACAAGAGTCCAATACTCATCAGGGTGATAGTTGAGAAGGCAGAAAAACCAGCACCCATCTTATTATCAAAGATAAACACATTGACAAAGGCAAAAATCAAGATTCCTAGAAGAGTTAAGACTTGTTTTTGCATTTCTTTTTTCTTTTCTTTCATATTTTCCCTCCTTCAAAGCGTTGAATATACTTTTGAAAACCTAATAAACTAAAGGTTTCAATCTCATAACGGACCTGATCAACACCATCACTAATGCTTTCCTCTAGCAGTTTAAGTTTTGGAATATCGGATTCCAAGACATCACGGTAAAGTCCTTTATATTCAAAGGTAATTCGAGCCCACTCATTACCAAAAAGCATTGAGAAAGCCAAATCATTTTCAGATTTGTGAATGGTTTGGAAATGATCAACACGGAAATAACGGATTTCAGAGAACTGATAATCACAAGTAAAGTTATCATCCAGTTTGTAAGAAATACAGTAGAAATAATGGTTGTCAAAAATGACTGAAATCGGAAAGACCTTATATTCCTCCACTTTTTCTCCTGACTTACGGTAACTAAAAGACAAAGGACTTTGGTCCACAATGGCATCGAAAATGGCTGAAATAGCTGGTAAGAGTGACTTATCTTGATTCTGATAAATCTTAAGTTCTTGATAACTATCTAGTTCTAGCTCAGTCAATCGCTTGATACGTCTGCGCTCCTTGTCGTCTACAGCCCTCTCAACAAAGATGTTGATAATTTCTGCTACTTCATCCTTTCGAAGGGCACGACTCTCTAAAAGAATCTTAGATAGGATAACTGCCTGATTGTATTTAAGGTTACCATAGCCCTGTTCATACTGGGAATGATAGGAACCGTTTTTTCTAGAATACTTAACCTTCATATTTGGACGTAACTCAATCAAATTTTCCTTGAGTTCACTCACGTCCTATTTAAGTGTACGCTCACTTATGCCAAAGCGAGCCAGGTAGTCCGTTTTTGAAATGTCATTTTCCTTTTCCAATTCGGACATAAAATACAAGAGACGTTTGGTTTTTGATGCTGTCATTATAAAATCCCCCTTTATAATCAAACCTCTTATTACAAAAAAAGTGCTGTCTAGTTATTCATTATCATAGATAGTCATCCCCAGTAGCGACGAGCCACAGAATTATATCTCAAATAATAGTCCTTTTTCTTTTCGTTATACTCAAAGGACAAAACATACCACAATTACAGCCAGATACACAATTATTGGCTTATACTTCCAAGATAACAAGACCAAGCCCCAGCTCACACTTAAGAGTATCAGTGGCAGAGCAAGAGTCAAAAAGGAATGCCGCTTCTCAGCTTTTTCCTCCTGAAAAGCATATTCAAACTCTGGCCCTTTATTACTAAAACCCGACTCGAAAGCCTGATCACCATTCTTTAGATGAACATCACTTAAATAATGTTCATTCTCTTTATTAAACATCCACTCCTCTAAATATTCTATATAACAATTTCCCAGTTTTTCTATTGTAACAAATGAAAGCGTCATTTTCTACAAATATACTTAAAAAGCAACCTATCTTAGGTTGCTTAAAGGTTAACCTTAATCATTTTCGATTTTTTCAGCTTCTGTACTGAATTTTTGTGCAATAGCTTCTAGAGCCAAGTCGTCTGTATCTGGAAGCGTGATAGCATCATCAGAAATCTCATCAATATTAGCATAGAATTCAATGTGATTCTTAAGATTTTGAAGGTGGATTGGGGCATCACCACCGTATTCTCCATCCAGATTGATCATCATACGATCTTCACCTAAAGGCTCAATATCTAGTGAACTTGTTTTGATATAGGAAATTCTCTTGTCGTAGATGTGTTTACCACCTTGGAGAACCTGACGAATAAGGTCTACCAATTCAAAGAGGTTGGCTGTCTTAACCATGATTAGTGTAAATTGACCATCATCCAGTTTAGCATCTGGGGCAATCGTTTCAAAGCCACCAACTGAATTGGTCAAGGCAACGAAAATCATGGAAAGGCCGCCTTCAAAGACACCCTCATCATGCGTAATACGGACAGGAACCTTTTTAACTTGTGGAAGCAACTCTGCCCCCTTAACAAGGTAAGCCAAATAACCAAGCACTGTCTTTAAGCGGCTAGGCACACTATAAGTTAGCTCCGTAAAGGAACCCGCAGCCGCAATATTGATGAAGTATTTGTCATCATAGGCACGACCAATATCCATTTGAAGGGTTTGATTTTTAGCAATAACCTTGGCTGCTTCAACAGGATTCCCTCTTGGAATCTTCAAGGCGCGTGCAAAGTCATTTGTCGTTCCCGTTGGAATAACCGCCATTTGTGGGCGTTTTTTAAGCGGGGCAATCCCAGAAACAACCTCATTGATTGTTCCATCGCCACCTGCAGCAATAACTAAGTCAAAGCCTGCTTTGGCTGCACGAGTGGCCTCATTTTTTGCTGAGTTTTCATCTGGTGTTGTTTGAAAGGCTGACGCTTCAAAGCCAGCACCTTCCAGAATATCCAAGACCTCAGCAACATTTTTTTTCATAATTTCTTGTCCAGATGTTGGATTATAAATTAAGCGGGCACGTTTTTGTTTCATATTGAACTCCTATAAATCCAGCAACCAAGCCTCATCTTTTACTTCAATTCCTAGGCTTTGTGCTTTTTCCAACTTACTTCCGGCATCACTACCAGCAACCACTAAATCTGTTTTCTTAGAGACAGAACCTGTCACTTTAGCACCCAGAGCTTCTAGTTTTGCCTTTGCTTCACTACGTTTAAGATGCTCCAATTTCCCTGTCAAAACAACTGTCTTACCAGATAAGATAGCATCATCTGCCACCTTTTGTCCAAGATAGGACAAATTAACGCCATAGGATTCCAGTTCTTTCATAAGAACTTGAGCCTCTTCCTTAGCAAAATAGCGCTGGATGGACTTGGCAATAACATCTCCTAAACCATCTACAGCAGCAATAGCCTCGACATCCGCACTGGCTAACTCTTGTATACTTCCAAAAGCTTCTAACAATTGCTTACTAACCTTGGCACCAACATGACGAATCCCCAAGCCATAGAGCAATTTCTCTGCAGAATTTTCTTTTGAGACTTGAATGGCCGAATAAAGTTTCTCAGCTGATTTTTCCTTGAAACCTTCTAATTGGAGGAAATCTTGACTGTTCAAGCCATAGATATCAGCTACATCTTTAACCAATTCAGCTTTAAAGAGTTTTTCAACTACTGAAGGTCCCATACCTGCGATGTTCATGGCATCACGAGAAGCAAAATGAATCAGACCTTCCTTGATCTGAGCAGGGCAAGAAGGATTGATACAACGTAGGGCAACTTCATCTTCAAAATGTAAAAGACCACTGCCACAAGATGGACATTGTGTCGGTACTTCCATCGGTTCCTGTGTCGTACGCTTACTTTCTACCACACGAAGAACAGCAGGGATAATATCACCAGCTTTGTAGACAATAACGGTATCACCGATACGAATGTCTTTTTCAGCAATATAATCCACATTATGAAGGGTAGCTCGACTAACCGTTGTCCCTGCTAATTGCACCGGAGTCAAATTAGCAGTCGGCGTTACTACACCTGTACGACCTACCTGCCAGTCTACTGAAAGAAGCTCTGCTTCCTTTTCCTCAGCAGGGAATTTATAGGCAATGGCCCAACGTGGTGCCTTGACTGTAAAACCTAATTCCTCTTGCATGGCTAAACTATTGACCTTTATAACAACGCCATCAATATCGTAAGCCAAGTCATCACGATCCTGACCGACAGCTTGAATAAAGTCCCAAATCTCATCCATCGACGATGTGACAATGCGTCGTGGATTAACTGAGAAACCTAGTTCTGCCACTTCATTTAAGACATCATTTTGTGTGAGACGCTCCGTTGGACTAGCTTCCTGATAAAGGAAAGTCGCTAAACGACGCTCCGCAACCACTTTGGTATCCAACTGACGAAGAGTCCCTGCTGCAGCATTACGTGGATTGGCAAATTCGGCTTCACCATTCTCCTGACGTTGGATATTGATGCGTTCAAACTCAGCTCGTGGCAGATAACACTCCCCACGCACTGTAATATTAAGCGGTTGATCCAGCTTAAGAGGGATATCTGAGATACGCTTGACATTTTCAGTGATATTTTCACCGACAGAACCATCACCACGTGTCGCACCTACCTGGAGAACACCATCCACATAGGTCAGCGAGATAGAGAGACCATCAATTTTGAGTTCAGCCATATAATCAGCATTAGGAAATTCGTCCTTAACCCTCTTATCAAAGGCATCCAGCTCTTCTCGTGAAAAAGCATCCTGCAAACTATAAAGCGGATACTCGTGTTGATATTTTTCAAAACCATCAAGGACCAGCCCTCCCACACGATGTGTTGGACTATCTGCTTGAACAAGTTCTGGATGTTCAACCTCCAAATCTACAAGCTCACGATAGAGCTTATCGTAGTCTGCGTCTGACACCGATGGATTATCTTCCGTATAATACTCTTTTGCATACTGGTTAAGTTTAGAAACCAGCTCTTTCATTCGTTTTTCCATAGGAACATTTTAACATAAAAGCAACAAAAAACGCCTTTACAGACGTTATTTTACGAAACAAAATCGATTACTTTGGCCAATTTCTTGATAAGGACCGCACCAACTAAGAGTGACGCCAATTCTCCTAAAGCGACAGTGAACCAAGTAGCCCAAAATGGCGCTTGAGTAACCAAGGTCAACTCTGCAGCGATGGTCACCATGAAGAATGAAAAATAAAAAGCAAAATAAACATGAGCCTTATCAAAGAGGCCACCCAAAATATCTTGATTCTTAAAGCGGTCAAAGAAATAAACTCCTGAACCAACAAAGACTAGCGTTGAGAGACTTCCAACAACCACATCAATCATGTTAAAACTAAAGAAATTAGCAATCACACACCCCAAAGTAACGGCAATGATATACTTGCGATTATAAAATCCCAGAAGATTGAACATTTCCGCAATACGGAACTGGTAAGGACCATACGAAATTAAGTTGAAAGGTGGCACAATGGTCAAGACCACGTAAAGAGCCGCCACAATAGCAATATGTGTTAAATCACGAACAGTTTGTTTTTTCATTTTTCCTCCATAATCATTATCTTTTTATTATCTACAAAGGATAATATTCCCGTCAAAAGAGCCTGGGCTTCGCCAAGCTCTCTTTATGCTCTAAGACTTATCCTCATCGTTTTTTTGTTTTTTGCTGTCACTACCGTCTCCAGAAAAATGCTGAATTATGGTAAGCACGTCACCCCTTCTACTGTGCAGTTCACCTTGTTTAAGTTCCTGATAGGTCGCATTAAAGACAGCACCCAAAATCAAAATCCTAGCCAAAAAGATGAACCAAAGCATGAAGACGAAAATCATAATGGATCCAAATAACTTGATATCAACTAATCGACTCAAGGTACGAATCACATAGGTTCCAAACAAGTTGCTTAAATAGCCAATCACTAAAGTCGTAAAGATAGTCCCTGGCATAACATAGCGGATTTTTCGAATCTTCACATTCGGAAGTACAAAATAAAGCACCATCATTCCCAGGAAGACAACTGCAATACTCAGAGGCTGGATACTATTTAAAATAAGCTGAGTCATCTTGGAACCAATAGGATAGGTCTGTGTAATAACTCTAAGAACCGACTGAATAATCGTAGATAGCATTAGTGCAAAGGTGAGTAAGAACAAGATGACGAGACTCATGAAACCACCAACAATGTGACTAATAAAGACATCACGGTGTTCTGAAGCACCATATACCTTGTTAATCGCCTTTTGAAGCGAAGACAAGGACTTAATCATGGTCCAGAATCCCGTCAAAGAGGCAACTCCCAACAACTGTCCTGAAGGTGTCGAGAAGATATCCTGAACAACGTTGGCTGCAGGTGCATAAAACTGCTTAGGAAGGTGTTCATTCATAAACTTCAAGAGATCAGTCGTATCAATATTCAGATAGGGAAAAACATTTGCCGCAATGACAATGAGCGGAAAAACCGTCAAAATCAAATAATAAGCCACGGCGATACTAGAAATATCTATCTCAGCACTACGATAATGTCTAAGGTAGAGCTGCAAAGGGCGCCATTGAAGCTTATCTAGGAGACGGGCCATTATGCCTTGTCGTTTCATACTAATAAGTTCTTTCTTCGCCTTGAGAAGTCAAAATTACTGGACCATCTTTAGTAATAACAAACTGGTGCTCATATTGACAAGAAAGGCCACCGTCAAGTGTCTTATGAGCCCAACCAGTTTCAAGGTCTGTATCGATTTCCCAAGTTCCTGTGTTAATCATTGGCTCGATGGTCAAGACCATTCCTTCTTTAAGGCGAAGACCACGTCCGGCCACTCCATAGTTAGGAACCATTGGTTCTTCATGCATCGTTGGTCCAACTCCGTGTCCTACCAAATCACGAACGACACCATAGCCTCGACTTTCAGCGTATTCTTGGATAGCTGCACCGATATCACCGATACGATTACCAACTACCGCTTGTTCAATACCAAGATACATGGCTTCACGGGTTACTTCCATAAGGTTTTTAACCTCATCAGAAGGCGTTCCAATCGCATAGGCCCAACATGAGTCAGCCAAACCACCAGTATATGATTCTGTATATTTTTTTACTTGCGCAACATTATCAAAATCCAATTTTGATACATCAAGCACTGACTTATCAATAGGTTCTGACAAGACCATATCAACTTTCAAGAGGTCTCCATCTTTCAAGATATAATGACGTGGAAAGGCGTGTGCTACTTCATCATTAAGACCACAACATGTCGCATAAGGATAGTCCATGATGCTTCCTTCGACCCCAATCTGAAGCGGTAGAACATTTTCTTCTTTACAACGACGACGCACATACTCTTCTACTTCCCACATATCCACTCCTGGTTTCAAGAGGTCACGTAGGCCAATGTGGATACTTGCAAGAAAATCTCCCGCTCTATCCATCGCTTCAATTTCACGTGCTGATTTTAGTGTAATCATTATTTTCTCCGTTTTCTTTATTTCTTTAATTTTAAATGGCTTATTAAGTTTTCTTGACCACTACTACTGACTTACAAACCGTATGATTACCATGAGTAACCATAAGGTCTAAATGAGCTCTGCGTCTGGTTTCCGCAATGATACTGGGTGTAATCGTCACCTTATCATCAATTTGAGCCGCCTGAAGAAAGTAAAACATCATCTCTTCAATCACCAGACTATTTTGTTCTTGGTTTTCCATCGTTCGGTAAACAACCTCTTTAACCATTTCTACAAGAACACCCTGTGTAAGGTTCCCAGAATTATCAATCATGGCCGGTTCTACCTCAAAACTAAAGGCATTCTTTTCACGATTAAGGTTAGCTATCATTTGATCGCTAAATGTATGGAGATCACCACGGTTATTATCTTGAAGCTCCTCTAAAACCTGACGACGAGTGATAGTGCCTAGATAATGTTTTTCGTCATCCACAACAGGAATCATGTCATAGTCTTCAAAAATCATCTTTTGGGCCACAGTCGCAAGGCTAGTCTCCAAACGAGTCACTGTCGGTTTTGTCATAATAGCCTTAGCCATAGTGGTCGGAAGCTGATTAGCCACATCACGCATGGTCACAATCCCAATAACCCTATCATCCTCAGACACAATAGGAAAACGAACAAGGTTAGTCCGTTTAACCAAATTTTGAAAATCTTTGACTGTCATTTCTGGAGTCATATAGTTGTAGTCTTCTCGTCTAGTATAGACTTGAGCGACTGTTTTAATATCTGTTTTGATACGAACATTCGAAAGTGCCTGGTTAATCATAGTCGCCACAGTAAATGTATCGTAAGTAGTGACCATGACTGGAAACTGCTTCAAACGAGAAAGCTCTTTAACCCTATCAGAAACCTGAAAGCCTCCAGTTACCAGAATAGCATTATTGTATTCGAGGGCTAATAACTGGATATCTTCCCTGTCTCCAACAATGAGAAGGTCGCCTTTTGTTAGATAACGGGTGATATTCTCAATAGTCATGGCTCCAATGTAAAACTTACTGAAGACACGTTCCAAACCTTCATGACCCGAAATCACCTCAGACTCTGTAATCTCTGCAATCTCCGCAAAGGTCAGTTTGTCAAGGCGAACCTGGACTTTCTTTTCAATTCGAACTGTTCCACTTCGAGGACGCGTTTCAACTAGTCCTCGATTTTCAGCTTCTTTAATGGCTCGATAAGCAGTTCCATCAGAAACCTGCAAGTGGTTAGAAATACTACGCACACTAACTCGTTTACCGATGGGCAAAGCCTCTAGATAATCTAGAATTTCTTGATGTTTACTCACAGTTCTCCTCCTTCTCAAAGCGGAGATAATCTCTCATGGTACGGGTGTATCGGTCTGCTCCTTTGAAACGAGACACCAATTTAAAGCCAGATTTTTCTGCTACACGAATCGATGCCTTGTTTTCCAAATGAGCAATAAGGATAATGCGTTCCATGCCCATAGATGTCAATGCCAAATCTGACAAACAAGTAACTGTCTCAGTCATTAGACCTCTACCCCAATATGAAGCATTCAAAAAATAACCGATCTCTGCCGTCCTTTTCTGGACATCTATCTTTTCAAAGCGAACGATCCCAATCAACTTATTAGACTCTCGATCTACAATTGCCCAAACACCCAAAGGCTCCTTCATGAAATAATGTATCAAAAGGCAATCTGTTTCATACTGAGTTTTGGTAGCAGGAAAGAAAAATTGTAAATTCTCTGGATTCGACACAATCTCATGTAAGTCAAAACGATCTAAAAAGACGAGTGGTCTAAAAGAAAGGCGCTCTGACTCAAAGAAGGCAAAAGCACCCAAACTAGTCCAAATATCCATGATAGTATTATAGCACAGTTTTAGAAATGGAAAAAGGCTCAACAAGAAGCGGTTGAACCTTAGACTTAATCTTCAATCAAACGAATATCTGCACCAAGATCAGAAAGTTTCTCAATGATATTTGAATACCCTCGAAGAATAAATTCAATATTTGTTATTTCAGTCTGACCATCTGCCATAAGTCCTGCAGTAACGAGTGCAGCACCCGCACGCAAATCACTAGCTTTCACAGGTACACCAGAAAGTTGCGTTGGCCCATTATAAACAATCTGACCGCCAAGCACTTGAATATCAGCACCCATACGAGCCAGTTCAGGAACGTGATTTACACGCTTCTCATAGATTGTATCAATGATTTTTCCTCGGCCACTTGCTTTCAGCAACAATGGTGTCATTGGTTGTTGTAAATCCGTCGCAAAACCTGGATAAGGTGATGTCTTAATGTCAATAGGTTTTAAATCGCCCTGTTCTTCTACAAAAATTGCATCTTCTTCAACGATCATGCGAACACCCATTGCTTCAAGCTTAGCAATAAAACTTTCAAGATGTTCATAGAGAACATTTTTAATTTTAATCCCCTTACCAATAGCTGCTGCCATAGCAATGTATGAGCCCGCTTCAATACGGTCTGGAATAACCTGATGGCGAGTACCATGTAGGCTCTCTACACCATCAATCGTGATGATTTCTGTACCAGCACCACGTACACGCGCACCCATATTGTTGAGAAGCGTTGCCACATCAATAATTTCAGGTTCACGAGCGGCATTTTCAATAACCGTACGACCATCAGCCTTAGCCGCAGCCAACATGGTATTGATGGTCGCTCCAACACTGACCGTATCCATGTAAATATGAGCACCCTGAATACGTTGACCAGCATCAGTCGCAATACGCATAGACTCGGATTCATAAGAAATGCTAGCGCCCATCGCTTCAAACGCCTTAAGGTGAAGGTCAATAGGACGTGGTCCTAAATCACAGCCCCCAGGAAATCCTACTGTAGCTTGACCATAACGCCCAAGCAAACTACCATAGAAATAATAAGAAGCACGAAGGCTGTTAATCTTACCAAATGGCATTGGCATATCTTTAACTCCTCGAGGGTCGATTTCAAGTGTTTCGCCATCACGCTTAACAGAACCACCCATTACTTCAATGATCTCAATTAGATTATCGACGTCGCTGATTGCTGGTACCCCGTCAAGAGTAACCACTCCATCAGATAAAATGATGGCTGGAATCAAAGCAACAACTGAATTTTTAGCTCCTGATACTGTAACTTCTCCTTGAAGTTTCTTACCACCATTGATGATAATTTTACGCATACTGTTCAATCTTTCTTATACTGGAATATTAGCCTTTACATTCTACCATAGATTGAGGTGCATGACAAATTAAGGACCCTGGAAATTATCGGACAGTTTCACTTGATAGTTTGAACCATCCCTTAAACCGAATAGCACCATCCTGGTCTGTGCGTAAAACCTTAATATGACGTTCTTTGAAACGCTCTAATGTTTCATCATTTGGATGCTTATAACGATTATTTTCACCAGCTGAGACAAGCGCAAGTGATGGTTCTAACTGATCCAAAAAAGCTTCTGATGAAGAGCCTTTAGAGCCGTGATGTCCTGCCTTGAGAACACTTACTTTTAAATTTGGATAGCTGGACATCAATTCCTCCTCTCCTTCTTTTTCCAAATCACCAGTAAACAGAAAACTGGTCCCCAATAACTTTCCATAGAGAACAAGTGAATCATTGTTACCACCATCACCAATTTTATTGGGATAAAGAACCTGTAGGTTACTTCCCATCATAGGCAGTTTATCACCAGCCTTTAAGGTGCGAACGGGACGTTTAAGAAATCGAAGACGTTTGGCAAAACTAGGCTTAGTCAAAGCCCCCTGACTGACACAAATTTCCTTAATCTTAAACCGTTTAGCTACTTCCTCCAAATCACCAATATGGTCTGTATCTGTATGAGTCAGAACCAGATAGTCAATTTGAGACACTCCCCTTGCCTGTAGATAGGGAATTAAGGTTTTCTCCGCATTACTCGTCTGGCTCCCCTCTTGCCATTTTTCCTTAGAGCCGAAAGTCACCTTGCCACCTACGTCTATCAGGATCGTCTTACCTTTCATACTCCTTAAAAAAATACTGTCTCCTTGACCAACGTCAACCACCGTCACCTCATTGATCAAAGGATGTTTAACCCAGATCATCAAAAGACTAAAAATCATCAAGAGGGATATTCTAAACTGAGGCTTTTTCCAAAAATCAAAGAGCAAAACCAATACAACTATCATCAAGCCAAACTGAAACAAACTAGGTTTCCCTAGAATTAAAGGCTGGCCTATCCAGTATTGTATCCAAGTCAAAAAGGTCTCCATCCATTCAAAAAGTGGGTTAATTTGAGAAAAGATTACCAGTCCTGAAAGTGTAAAAAGTACTGTTAAGATAGGTAAGAGAAAGCTATCGAAAACTAGAGAGAAGATTGCCGTCAGAATCAAACTCAATGGTTGAAAAGTTCCATAATAGTAGGTCAAAAAAGGCAAAGTCCCAAGACTCAATACCAAACTCATATAGATTGACTTTTTAAAAGACGGCATCTCCTCAAAATCAAATAAACACAATAAGAAGGCATAAGAACAACTTAAAACACCTCCTACCGTTAAAAGAAAATGAGGCAAGACTAGAAATAATAGAAGCAGCGTTATGCCCATATTGTTCAGTTTTTTAATACCACACTCAGCCAAAAGGCTTTGAATCAAAGAACGTAAGACCGAAGCCGTCCAACCAGTCATTAAGCTATAGAAAATCGAAAAAGGTAATAAGATAGCAAGGATATAATTTTTGGGAAGACCCAAACGAAGAAGTCCATAGCGAAACCAGCCAAGAAAAAATCCAACCTGCATACCCGATAGCGCAAAAAGATGAATAATCCCCAAGCTGGTGTAGAGTTGACTCTGCTCATCAAACTCCTTATCCAAATACCCAAAGAGCAGTCCTGTCATATAGTGTCTCATCGGATTAGGAAAATGCGTCTGAATATGAACTAGAGCCCTCCTCCTCAATTGATGGAAAAAATCTATTGGAGATATCGATTTTGGGGTTACGATATGATCCAGACGCTCAATCTGAGCAATCCTATAAATGCTCTGACTAGCTAGATAAGACTGATAATCAAAGCCTTGAAAATTACGTTGACCTGTTGCCGAGGATAGCTTTATTTTTCCTTTTAAAACAAGCGTTTGACTAGTAGTCTTAAAAAAATGCTGATCCTTCTCAGATTTTAGCCGGTAAAAGACCCGATAGGTTTGACCATTTGACTTACCGATTGCTGATAATTGCTCACCATTAACTGAGAGCGTATCTGCAACCAGTGTCACCTGATGAATTTCAGCAGGAACTTGCTTATCTTGCATGATAGCTCTGTGGTGCAAGAATAAAAAATAAATCAAAAAGAACCCACCAACAAGTCCCACCAACTTTAGAGCTGCCATATTCTTCCAATGATGCTTCAAAAAACAGACCATAAAAAAGACAAAAGCCCCAATAGCATAGAAATTAGATACAAAAATAGTAAAATAAAGAGCAACTATTAAAAGCGCTAGGGAAAAAAGATTGATTGGAGATTTTTTAAGCCACATAGATGGACTCTCTGATTTTATCTAACGTTTTATCACCAATGCCTGAAACATTTTTCAGGTCACCTACGGACTGAAAGCCGCCATGACTTTCACGATAAGCGACAATATCCTCTGCCCTCTTGGCACCAATTCCAGAAATAGTTTGTAACTGCTCTGAGGTCGCTGTATTTAAGTTAATTTTGCCATTCTTAGATACAGCCTGCCCTCCTTTGTTAGAGACCTGACCAGTATCTGATTGATCAAGAACAGAAACATTCTCGTCTTTATTGGCTACATAAATAACCTCTTCATCTGACAAGCTTGCGGCCAAATTAACACTCTTAGCGTCTGCATCCTCTGTCATTCCTCCAGCTTCCTGAATGGCATCTGTCACCCTAGCGCTTACTTTTAGCGTATATACACCTGGCTTGACCACAGCCCCCTTAACATCTACCGTTACTTTTGACTTAACTTTTTCACTTCCTTCAGTTTGTGACTGAGAAGACACTTCCGTAAGTGATTTTGACCCTTCTTTGGATGAGGAGGTTGACAATGTTGTCACATCTGTATAAGACGTCTCTGCCTCCATGCTGTTGCCGGCACCACAAGTCATCCACAGAAAGAAGCAGAAAACCATCATCAGCACACCAATGATACTCACAAATAGACGATTATTGTTAACATAGTCTATAATCTTTTCCTTCACGTCAGTCTCCTTAATTGATATATTTTCTTTCTTATTCGTAAAAAAATTGAAAAATATATCAAAAAGAAAAAAACTCCGTCAGATTTATGTCTGACAGAGTCATTAGCTTATTTCTGTGTTTCTTTGGCACGGTGTTTTTCAGGATCCCAAACAAAGCTAGCTACATATGAGAAAGCCATAGTCAAAATCACTGCAATGATAGCCACAAGACCGAGAGGTATACGGTAAATATAAGTCAATGGATTTGGTTTCTTGCCTGTTTGATAGCTCAAAGCTTCTTCATCAAGGCGATCAAATTCAGACTGAATACGACGAGCAACCTCTTGAATATTCTCATCATTCAAACGCTTCAAATCTGAAATATCAATAGGATTACCATAGTTCATATCCACACGTTCACCTGTCAAGAGCCCCTTGAGTTCACGAGGTCCTTGATAGACAACTGGCATAATCTTAACCTTAGCCATCTTAGCGATAACTGCAACCCCACCCTTAACATCAGAAGAATGACGACTACCACTTGGGAACATAATCAAGCTACGATTACTCTTCTTAAGCATATTGACAGGATACTTGATAGCCTCCTGACCAGGATTTTCACGGTCAATCGGGAAGGCACCACACATACGAATCCACCAACCAAAGATACGATTCTTGAAAAGTTCTTTCTTAGCCATGAAAATAAACTGCTTAGGACGAGCTGAGAAAGCCATATAAACAGGGTCCCACCAAGTTCGGTGTGGAGCCACCAAGATGTAGTTTTCATCCTTGTTCAATAATTTATCACGATTGTGGTAATGGGCATTACCATTGATAATCCAAAGAAGGAAGACAACAAGCCCACGTAAATAAGCGTAAAACACGTTTTTACCTCTTTTTCTACAATTTTTTAACTATTATACCAAAAAAAGGAACGCTTTTTCATAGAATTTCTTTGTAAAACAATTGGAAATGTTGTGGCAGTTTCTAATTGTTTGAGCTATAATGTAATTATGAAAAGAAGTATTGAGATTATAGGGAAAAATAGGAAGGCACTTAATCTATGCCTCATCATTGCTAACTTGGCCGTACTGGCTATTCTAGGATTTGTTTTGTCACAACGCCACAATTCTAAAGCTGAACAACCAGCTCAGACTGAAAAAACTGAACAAGTAGCTAACGGAGCAAATTCTTCTTCAGAACAAGCTAAAAAAAATGATAAAAAACAACTCAAAAAAGGTAGTAACCATAGCATTGAAGCCTCTGATTATGCCTACGACGTTACTGCTGTTAATAACACTATCCGAGGTGTATCTCAAGATGTTGACGATAAGGTTGTCTTTTTAACCTTCGATGACGGGATTGATCCTACCTTGACACCACAAGTCATGGATATTCTGAAAGAGTATGGCGTTCACGCAACCTTCTTCCACATTGGTTATACCATTAGTCAAGAAAATGCGGACATCCTCAAACGCCAAATTACAGAAGGACACGCTATTGCTAACCATAGCCTTAGCCACAACTTTAACCTACTTTATCCTGGGCGTGTTCCCAACAAAAGTCAAATTGTTTCTGAAGTTGACCAAACCAATGCCAATTTCCAAGCCATCCTAGGTAAGGACTTCAAAACAAGAATTTTCCGTTACCCTGGTGGTCATATGTCATGGCAAGGATTGGAGGCAACCGACCATGCTCTCGCCAATCAAGGTATCCAGTGGATTGACTGGAACATGCTCTGTGGAGATGCAGAACCAGCCTCTGTTCGCCCAACCACATCTGAAACTATGATGGCCTACATGGATGGTTCTCAACAGTATTTCCCTGAAAGTCATGTTAAGGTTGTCCTTATGCATGACGCTGCTGGTAAAGAACTTACTATTCAAACCCTTCCACAAATTATCGAATATTTCAAAAATCAAGGGTATACCTTCGGTGTCCTAGAGTAATCACTCGCAACAGTTCCTTTGGGAGCTGTTTTTTGTTACAATTAAAACTATGACAAATCCAATTTTAAAAGATGGAGAACGCATTGACCAACTCTTCTCCACAGATGTAAAAATCATTCAAAATAAGGAGGTCTTCAGCTATTCTATTGACAGTGTCCTCCTCTCTCGGTTCCCAAAAATTCCAAAAAAGGGATTAATCGTCGACCTCTGTTCAGGAAATGGTGCCGTTGGCCTCTTTGCCAGTACACGCACTGAGGCACCGATTACCTTGGTTGAGCTGCAAGAACGTCTGGCTGATATGGCCCAGCGTTCCGTAACTCTTAATCAATTAGAAGATCAGGTGACTGTTGTCAATGACGACCTAAAGAATTTGCTTGACCATACCCCACGATCTCAGGTGGACCTTATCCTCTGTAACCCTCCCTACTTTAAGGCGACAGAAACATCTAAGAAGAATCTGTCAGAGCACTACCTCTTGGCCCGTCACGAAATCACGACTAATTTGGAAGAAATTTGCCAGGTCGCACGTCATGCCCTTAAATCTAATGGGCGCATTGCCATGGTGCATCGCCCTGACCGCTTTTTGGATATCATTGACACCATGCGCCAGTATAATCTAGCACCTAAACGCATCCAGTTTATCTATCCTAAGATGGGACGTGAGGCAAATATGCTCCTGATTGAAGCCATAAAAGATGGATCAACAGATGGACTGAAGATTCTTCCCCCTCTCTTTGTGCACAAGAAAAATGGCGACTATACCGACGAAATCTTTGAGATTTACTTTGGAAAAAAGGCTGAAAGTGAGTCCTAAACGATGGCAGAAAAGGATAGCAAGGCCTACATGTATGTGGTCGAGTGTGCCGATGGAACCCTCTATACAGGCTACACCACAGACGTCGAACGCCGCCTCAAAACCCATAACTCAGGCAAAGGCGCCAAGTATACCAGAGCCCGCCTACCAGTTAAACTCATCTACTCAGAAGCCTTTGACAGCAAGTCTGAAGCCATGAGTGCCGAAGCACTCTTTAAGAAAAAAAGTCGAGAGAAAAAACTAGCTTATATCAAAGAACACACGGAAAAATAACCGTGCGTTTTTTAGTCTTGAATTATCAAATTAAGTGCATACTTTCCTCTTAGAAGACTTCATAAGATGTTTTCCAGTTAAGACATTTTCATATTCTATTATTTAGTTTGTTCTCCCAAAGCTGAATGATATAATCTTCAATCAATGTCAAATCACTACCTTTTAGAAAAATTCTCATAGTGGTATACAACGCACGTGTATGAATCAGTCTACATGCTCTAAATAGCTTTAAAATCAGTAGTATTACTCCAAATTTAGTAAATAAAAAAGACACCCGGCAAGGTGCCCTGAATTATATCCACAGTAAATGCCACAATATAGATAAACTCATCTTTAGATATAAATAATCTTACAAAACACTTCTATGCTATCTTTTTTCTCTAATTAAACCTACTTTGATAAATTAAATTAAACAACCACTGAAGATTGATTAATG
>NZ_JWGQ01000102.1:0-65520 GCF_001069025.1 Streptococcus sp. 1004_SSPC
AAAGAGAAGACCTATCAGGTCCTCTCTAGATGTTAGCTTTTCGTCACCCACTACAGTTGACAAGGAGCGACTCTTTTTAGCTTATTTTGCTTTAACTTCGAAACCTTCTGCCACACCTTCAGCAAAGTTTTCTTCGATAATGCTAGCACAGTGATCACAGATAGTCGCGTTGTAGCTACGTTCTTTAGTAGTTGGATCAATACGACGACAACGGTCGCATACTTCACCTTCAGCACGTTCTACTGTGAATGAAACACCTTGGAAGCTTACAGCAGATTCAGGAACATCTTCTTCAGCAATTGTTAGAGCTGAAACAATCAAAAGTTGAGCAAGGTTAGTATTCAAACTTTCAAGAAGTTCTTTAACTTCAGCACCTGGATAGATAGTTAAATGAGCTTCAAGCGATTTACCAATAACTTTCTCATTACGAGCTTCTTCCAAAGCTTTTTGAGCTTGTCCACGGAAGTCCATAAAGGCATTCCATTTTTCAAGAAGTGCATCTTGATTTGCAAAATCTTCTGCTTCTGGCAACTCTGACAATTGAACATAGTCTTCATTTTCAAATTCAAGATATGACCAAATTTCTTCTGCCGTATGAGGAAGGATTGGAGTCAAGAGTTTTGTAATCTTAACAAGAATATCGTAGAAGACTGTTTGCATTTGACGACGTTCAAGTGATTCAGCGCTCTCAATGTAAACGACATCTTTGGCAAAATCAAGATAGAAGGCTGACAATTCAACATTAATAAAGTTAACCAAAGCTTTGTAAATAGTCAAGAATTCAAAGTTTGCATAGGCATCACGAATAGTCTTAACCAATTGGTTGAAACGAATAGTCATATATTGATCGACAGAGCGCAAGTCTTCGAAGGCTACTGCATCAGTTGTTGGATTGAAGTCAGAAGTATTAGCAAGCAAGAAACGAAGTGTGTTACGAATCTTACGATAAGATTCTGATACTTGGCTAAGGATATCCATTGAGATACGAACGTCATTGCTAGTATCTACACTTGTTACCCAAAGACGAAGAATTTCAGCACCAAATTGTTTCTCAACATCACTAGGCGCAATGGTATTTCCAAGAGATTTAGACATCTTTTCACCCTTACCATCAAGTGCAAAACCTTGAGACAAGAGTTGTTTATATGGTGCAACACCATGATTGGCAACTGAGGTGATAAGTGATGAGTTGAACCAACCACGGTATTGGTCTGAACCTTCGAGATAGAGATCAGATGGATATGTTAACTCTGGACGGTTTACAACAACACCATTCCATGATGATCCTGAGTCAAACCACACATCCATAATATCATTTTCTTTAGTGAACTCACCATTTGGTGAACCTGGATGTGTGAAACCTTCTGGAAGAAGATCTTTGGCATCACGTTCCCACCAGATAACTGAACCGTGCTCTTCGAAAAGTTTAGCCACATGTTCGATCGTTTCTTCAGTCATGATTGGTGTTTTATCTTCAGCATAGAAGATTGGGAGTGGTACACCCCAAGCACGTTGACGAGAGATTACCCAGTCACCACGGTCACGAATCATGTTGTAGAGACGAACTTTCCCCCACTCAGAATGGAATTTAACTTTTTCAATCTCATCCAAAATCTCTTGACGGAATTTAGAAACAGATGCAAACCATTGTGGCACAGCACGCCAGATGATTGGTTTCTTCGTACGCCAGTCAAATGGGTATGAGTGTGAGATTTCTTCTTTCGCAAGAAGCAAATCGCCGAGTTTTTCCATAACAATTGGTGCCACTTTATCGTAGAACTGACCTTCAAAATCAGGACCAGCATTTTCCATCATGATACCACGCTCATTAACAGTTACCGCAACTTCAAGGCCATTAGCGATACCTACATTATAGTCATCCTCACCAAAACCAGGAGCCGTATGGACGATACCTGTACCAGAATCTGTAGTAACGTGGTCACCAAGGATAACAAGCTCATCAACTTCTGTATCCCAAGGGTGTTCTGTAACGATTTGATTTAATTCATCACCACGGTAAGTATTAAGAACTTCTACTTCAGCCCAACCAAATTTCTCAGAAAGACTATTTAGTAATTCAGAAGCAACAATAAACTTACGAGTTTCTCCAGCAGGTTTTACAAGAACATACTCAATATCTGCACCTACAGTCAAACCACGTGAAGCTGTCACTGTAAATGGTGTTGTAGTCCAAACAACAATATAAGTATCAGTATCTAAAACACCTTTACCATCTTTAACCTTATTGGCATAGTAAAGAGATGTTGAAACCAAATCATGATATTCAATCTCTGCTTCAGCAAGTGCTGATTCTGATGACCATGACCAGTATACAGGTTTCGCACCTTGATAGATATAGCCCTTTTTAGCCATTTCACCAAAGACACGGATTTGTGCAGCCTCATAATCTGGTGTCAAAGTAACATATGGGTTATCCCAATCAGCCGAAACACCAAGACGTTTGAAATCTTCACGTTGTTTGTCAACTTGTGAAAGTGCATAATCGCGACACATCTTAAGATATTCAGTACGATCAAGTTCTTTACGTTTCACACCTTGTTTTGCCAACACTTGTTCAATTGGAAGACCATGCGTATCCCAACCAGGAACGTAAGGAGCATAGAAACCAGACATTGATTTTGAACGAACAATGATATCCTTAGAAATCTTATTCATCGCATGTCCAACGTGAATATTACCATTGGCATATGGAGGACCATCATGAAGAGTGAAGTGAGGTTTACCTTGGTTCAACTCTTGACGACGTTGATACATCTTAGCATCTTCCCACTCTTTTTGCCAGAGTGGTTCTTTATTAGGAAGTCCAGCACGCATTGGAAAAGCTGTCTTACCTAGATTTAAAGTTTCTTTAAGTTTCATTATATCTCCTCTTTAATTTAATTCTACTAAATAAAAAGAGCCTTCATCAAAAAAAGGACGAAAGCTCGTGGTACCACCTTAGTTTAGAGCACGTAAAATTGCTCCCTCAAATGTCCGTAAGGAGGACCTCCCTTCTAGCTTACTTATTTCAGTTAGAATGCTTGAAAATGATAACTATCCAAATAGGGAATGTGGGACTCACACCATCTCCCACTCGCTGTTAATATACTTGGTAAGTTGTATTTTTCTTATTCGCCAATATTTAATTTAAAAGTTTGTGTTTCATTAAGGTTGATTTCAACACTTGCTTCTGGTTGCAAATCAATCTCCTCGTCTACAAGTGTAGAAGTTGGAAAATCAGCTACTTCACTTTCGAATGAATCTGCAATACCAAAATCTACTGGAATTGAAGTAATATCATTTGTTTCGTCAATATCTGGATTAGAGAAATCTTCAACTTGTTTATTGCTTTCAGCAACGCGACGTTGAAGTTCAGCCATTTCGTCAGGAGTGAATTGACGAGTTGCATCGAACGAAGCAGCATCATTTGAATCTGGAACATGTTCATCCAGCACTTTTTCAACAACTTCTTTAAAGGCAGCATCTGAGTTTTGAAGATAAATAGCTGTTGGTTGCAACAATTCCCCCCACTCTGGAGCATTTGCCAAGCTAAGTTGACCTTCAACTGCAGCCAAAAGACGTTGGTGGAAAACACGACTTTGACGTTTAAGTTCTTCAGTTTCAATGGCAACACGTTTTGCTTCATCTGTAGCATCACGAAGAATTTCAGATGCCTTAGATTTAGCTTCTTCAATCAAGTGTGTCGCATTAAAGTTGGCCTTGTTAATCAAGTTAGCTGATTCATCTGCTGCTGAAGCTTTAACTTTTTCAGCTGTTTCTTGAGCCAAGATAACTGACTGGCTCAATGATTCTTTCATTTCGTCAAAATAAGCCAATTTTTCTTCAAGCTCTTTTACACGAGTAGAAAGTTCACGATTGTCACGAACTAAATCTTCATAATCATCTACGATAATATCAAGAAATTCATCTACTTCTTGTTCATTGTATCCACGAAATTTAGTGGTAAACTGTTTATCTTTAATATCAAGTGCTGTGATTGCCATTACAGGCCTCCTTTATTTTTTTACCATTTCTTCAAACTCTTTTACATGAGCAACAAGTTCACGATTTCCATGAACTAAATCTTCATAACTATCTACGATAATATCAAGAAAATCATCTACTTCTTGTTCATTACAGATCTCCTCAAGTTTCATTAGCATCTCTGATGCTTTTAAATTAAATACCTACTTTTGTCGTCTTAGAAGACTGTCGATGACGACCTTAGCTTTTCCTGATTTAGAAATTCCTTCTTGTTGAGCTAGACGAAATCGGCCAAAACCTCTAACTGAAATCATATCACCAATAGATATTGTCTGATCAGCTTTCTCAATTTGCCTATAATTAAGTTTGACTTTTCCTGAAGCAATTAGCTTTAAAGCATTTGAACGTGATATTTTTAATACTGTAGCTAACACATTATCAAGACGCATACTAGAAAGCAAGACAAAAAATTGAGAATATTTTTCTTGATTTGAAATCCAATCATCTTTACTTGCTTCTCTAAGCGTAACCGAAACCTTACCGATTTTAGTAATAGTCATTATTGCATAGCTGGCTAGATGAGAAGCAATATTAAATTGAACTCGGCCTTCTTCATCAAGAATGACATCTCCAAATACTTGACGTTCAAGACCAAGTTGATTGATCAGTGCGCCCAAAATTTTGGGGTGTATCAATTTATTAAATTGTCTAGCATAAGAAATCTCTAATCGTTTAATTTCAAAGTCATCTTCATCAAGCTCATAATAATCCGGTGCAAGAATCACTCTTCCATACTCTTCGTTATCAAAAGTTGAACTTACAAAAAATTTTAAATTATAGTAATTTGCTAAATCTTTGACAATCTGGATTTCACGAGGATTTAAGAAATCAGTCAAATAGGGGCTATACCGATCTTCAACTAATTGACAAAATCCCTTAACCTTTTCTAAAAAAAGACGTTCTTCTAACGAGTAATGCTGTTCAATATTTTTTTGTTCAAACATCAAAATAGGACAACCTTAAGAATACTAAGAGAGAAATTTAACAAAAGTATAATTGCGATAATTGAAAAATCAATACCAGCAAAAACCAAATTCAGCCTACGAAATGGCGCAAGAATTGGCTGAACAATTTGTCTAATAGTCTTTCCAAGAGCTGTATCATAAGCTCCTGGAAACCAAGATAACAAAGCATAGATTACAAGGAGTATCTCTACTAAGTTAACAATACGTGCCCAAATAACATATAGTAATACAGACATGGCTTAACGTCTCTTCATGTCGAAGTCGAAAGTAGCTTCTTGATTTCCATGAGTCAAACCAATCTCTTCGATGTCAACAACAACGTTGATTGGTGTGAGCAAGTACATGGAAGAACCAACTTTTTGTAAGTTTCCTGTAAGTACCTTGCTAGCACCATCAATAAAGTCTAAACAACGACGAGCTTGTGCTTCTAACATATATTGAAAATCAATTAAAACACATTCATTTTCAATCAAAAGTTCTACAATTTCTTGAGCATCTTCATATTTTTTAGGATATTTAATTGCAATTGTAGTTTTAGTTATATTCATTTGTTGGGATCCCTGACTAGCTTGTGATCGACTCAAAGGTAAACTACGAAGGACTTGAGTTTCCTGTACGTCTGAATTGATATGTTGGCGACGAGGAGGGACTGTTGCCTGAGGACGCTCAGGTTTACGTTGCTGTCGAGGGGGTGGTGTATGCCCAGTTTTCTGTACTTTAACTGGACGTTCTTTAGCCTCTTCTTTAGCAACATCTTCATAATCTGTTACTTCGTCGGTATCAAAATATGAAACAATTTTATCAATTGCATCTTTTATTGCCATAAGGTTATTCTCCGTTCTCTTTAAAGAATGCACTGCCTATTCTAACAAAGGTTGATCCATTCTGAATAGCCATGTCATAGTCTCGACTCATCCCCATGCTTAGTTGATCACAAGGAACATTCTTTATTTTTTTATCTTGAATTGATTGTCTAAGTTCATTTGTCTCAGCAAAAATCTTATCAAGTTCTTGAGCATTCGCATCAATTGGAGCCATAGTCATTAGCCCTACTATACAAATTTTATCAAGATTTTCAATGTGATTTAGAACTGTATCAAGTTCTTCAGGTGGAAAACCATGTTTCGACTCCTCACCTGAAACATTAACTTGTAGGAAGCAATTAATGGTATGATCCGCACGCTTTTGAATTTCCTCTGCCAATTTAACAGAATCCAAAGCATGAAAATAATCAACTAAATTAATAACATCCTTTACTTTTCGACGTTGTAAACTACCAATAAGGTGCCATGTCAAATCATATTTTTTTAATGCCTGATACTTATCTAAAAATTTATCAACACGGTTTTCAGCAATGTGTTTAATTCCCGTTTCAACCAATTCTTCAGCGATTTCACTTGAAACATACTTAGTTACGGCAATTATATTGACTTCTTCGCTAGAGCGATTAGCTTTTTCACATGCTTTTTTTACCGCTTGATAAATACCATTTTTATTATCTTCTATAGTCATCATTAACGGTTTTTAAAAAATGGTGGTGTCTCCAATTCATCGTCATCTTCAACATCACTTGAGAATGTAGACATCGTTAATTGACTATCAAGTTCACCTGTTTCAGGACGAGAAATATCATCACGTTTCAAATCCCAATGTCCAAAAGCTGACTGCTCTTGTTGAGATGCTGCCACAGCAGGACGAACTCCTGATTGTGACATTGAAGGTGTTTCATTGTAGTCTAAGTTCAGTTGACGTTCAAATGAAGGTTGAGAACCTGGACGTTGTTGTTCTTGAGCCACTTGCTGAGTAGGAACTGACGATTGTGAAGGAGATGTAGTCACTTTACGTGGTCGGGCTTTCATACCAGATACCTTTTCAGCACGATCTTGACGAACCCCTGTTGCAACAACCGTTACACGAATTTCATCTTTCAAAGTATCATCGATTGATGTACCAAGCCAAATATTAACACCGTTACCAGCAGCTTGACCAACGATTTCAGATGCTTCTTCTGCCTCTGTAAGAGTCATATCAAGTCCACCAGTTACGTTAACAATAACATCTTCTGCACCATCGATAGTTGTTTCAAGAAGCGGTGAATAGATTGCTTTGCGTGCAGCTTCAACAATACGTTCTTCACCAGAACCAATACCAATCCCCATAAGCGCATTACCTTTATTTGCCATAACTGTTTTCACATCAGCAAAGTCGAGGTTGATTAAACCTGGGTTGGTAATAAGGTCTGTAATCCCTTGTACCCCTTGGCGTAGGACATTATCTGCTTCACTAAGGGCTTCAAGAAGTGGAGTTTTCTTATCAACGATTTCAAGAAGGTTGTTGTTAGAGATAATAAGAAGAGTATCAACTTGCTCACGCAATTCTTGAATACCTTCAACAGCGAAGGAACCGCGCTTATTACCTTCAAATCCAAATGGACGTGTAACCACTGCTACTGTCAATGCACCCAAGCTTTTAGCAATACGTGCAATAACTGGTGCTGCCCCTGTACCAGAACCACCACCCATACCAGCAGTAATAAATACCATATCAGCTCCTGTAAGTGCCTCTGTAAGTGTTTCTTCACTTTCTTCAGCTGCTTTACGACCAACTTCAGGTTGACCTCCAGCACCAAGACCACGAGTCAATTTAGGACCTAATTGGATAACTGTTTCTGCTTTAGAAGAGCTGAGTGCTTGAATATCCGTGTTAGCTGCAATAAATTCAACACCAGCAAGACCTTCTTCAATCATTCGGTTGATGGCATTTCCTCCACCTCCACCGACACCGATAACTTTAATTACCGCACCCTGAACTGATGCGCTATCAAATGAAAAACTCATTTTATTTCCTCACTTTTACTAGATTCAATTAATCAAACATACTTCCGAAGATTCCACGAACACGATCTCCGAGTTTTTGTTTTTGTTCATGATTTTCTTCATCAACCGGTAGAGGTACCTCAACGGTATTCTCAACTGGAATACGATTTTGTTGTGGAGTCACTCGGGGTGCTGAAGTAGTAGTTCTATCAAAACTCAAGGTAGGCGCCTCATTGTCGATAGGTTTACGACGAAGATACTCTTCACCACACACAGCTTGCTGAGCAATAATATCAACTTCTGTAAGGAGACCAACATACTCAACAAGACTAATTACATTTGCAAACATTGGATTACGGATACCAACTTGGTTAGGTATATAAAGTTTCACATTTGTCTCAAAAATTTCCTGAGCAACTTCAACCACACCTGGCATGATGGCTGTTCCACCTACAAGGACAATACCACCAGGCAAATCAAGTAGGCGACCTCGTGTCAAGTCTTGTTTAACTCTATCCAAGATATGCTTCACACGAGCTGAGATAATCTCAGCAAGATATTTCTCAGTGATTTCAACAGGTGAATTTTCACCTACAACCTCTACCTGAACAGTTTCAGTTTCACTTGCTTCTCCAATGTCAGCATTACCAAAATTAAACTTAAGCGCTTCTGCAATTTGCATAGATGTTTTCAAGACTTTTGAAATATCCTTGGTGATATATTCGCCACCCTCAGAGTAAATATTAGTAAACTGAAGTTCTTGAGCACGCATGCTTGCAACAGTCGTTTGGCCACCACCCATATCAATAACAGTAGCACCAAATTCACGCTCACCTTCATTTAAGACAGCACGAGTCATTGCAAGAGGAGAGATGATGATATTCTCAACCTGAATACCTGCACGCTCAACTGTCTTACGAAGATTGTGAAGAATTGTTGTTGGTCCTGTGTAAATGAGGCCTCTCATTTCAAGACGAATCCCCATCATTCCACGAGGATCACGAATCCCTTGAAAACCATCAACGATAAACTCTTCAGGAACTAGTGAGATAACCTCACGCTCAGGTGTAATACTCTTAGTCAAGGCTGAGCGAACAACACTTTCAACGTCTTCATCTTTGATTTCTTTTGATTCACTTGTTACAGGAATCATACCTTGTGTAGGCTCAATTTGAAGAAGATTGGCTGGAAGCCCAACATTCACTTGCTCAATCACAATACCAGCTTTTTCTTCTGCTTGCTCAATAGCTGTTTTGATTGATTTTGCTGCAGCGTCAATATCAACAATGATGCCATCTTTCACACCAGAACTCTTAACATTACTTACTCCGATGACATTCATTGATCCATCAATAAACTCAGCAACAAGAACCTTAATCGAGCTAGTTCCTATATCTAATCCTGTAAAAAAGCCATCTCTAGCCATTCACTCGACCTCTCAATCTTTCCATTCAATATCTTTGTAAACTGTATAAATACAGAATTATTCGGATACTATTGTACCATAAAAAAACGTAAAATGTCAGCATTTTACGTTTTTATTATTCAATATTAGCCTTGAATAGGGGAAGTTTGAAGAGTTCTATCTTGATTAACAGTCGGATTTCCTACTCCTTGAATATCTGAATTTTCAGCATTAGCTTCTTCCTCAGTATTTTGTTCACTTAGTGTCGTTGTTCCTTGACCCTCGTCGGAAATTTCTTTATCTTCCTTCTTATCTGTCTTGTTTTTATCTTTCTTTTTATCCTTATCAGTTTTTGATGATTCTACTTCAGGAGTTGTTGTATAGAGGCCAACCTCCATATCTACAATACTTCCATCTGAAAGCTTACTCTTAATTTTCTCGTAATAAGGTAACTTAGTCGTTAATTGAGAAAGGGGAACGCGAATAGAATTTCCATCATATAACTCAATTGTCAACAAATCTGTAGTAGCTTTTGTAGGCGTTAAATTAATAATTTGAATATTAGTCTTGATTTTACTATCAAGTTTATTCAACTCTTTTACTAAATCTTCAATTTTCTTTTCATCATCCATCTTTAAAGTGATGAATTTATCTGGTAGATTTCCTGTCGAAACAGTCCCTCCAGTCTTACCATTTTCAAGAATAGAAACATATCCATTTGATGTTTGACGATAAGCCACGATTGGATATTCTTTCACTGCAATATTAAATTGATTTGGAAAACTATAAGTTACTGTAGCCTTTTTGACCCAAACGTTGGTCTTTTCAACAGTTGATGCAACCTCTTCTTGGTTGAAAAAGACGTGAGTAATATAATCTGTATCAAGAATACCACTTGCAACTTTCACATCTTCTGGTAGAGCATTTTTTGTTCCTGATACTGTAAGAATCTTTTGCTTAGACCAAGGCGAAATAAAGAAGAGTGAAAATACGATTAAAATCGCAGCTATAAAAATAACAAGTCCTGCAAGATTTTGTTGTGCAATTGGAATATTGCTAGTCGTATTGACTTTTTTTCTTTTTTTCTTCTTGACCTTTTTTTTTACTGGTATTTTGTTCTCCTGAGATGTGGCTTTTTCTGGATAAACGCCTGTTTTGTTAGTCATCTCTTCTGAATCTTTGGTTTCTTTTTTTCTCAAAAATTCTAGATTTCGCTTCTGCCACTCCGTCAGAACTTTTTTTTCTTGTGATTTTTGATCCTTTTTTGCCATGAAATTCCTTTATTTATTTGAAATACTAGTCACTAATAGGTTGTAAAAATCATCAGGAGAAGTGATTTCCTCAGATTTAGCCATAGCTTCTTTGTAAGTCTCTGCATGTTCAACAAGTTGTTCAAGCTCGTGATTTAATGTCTCCCAACTTAATTCCGGTTCCTGCAATTGACGAGCGTAACCCTTTCTTTCAAAATAGTCAGCATTTTCAAGTTGGTCCCCACGGCTAGCTTCTTTTCCTAGAGGAACGATTAAATGAAGTTTTTTCATAGCCAACAATTCAAAAATAGTATTTGAACCACCACGAGTTACAACTAAATCCGCCAAATCCATAAGAGGTTGGTACAAATCTGTCACATAATCAACTCTATAAAGATGACGCTTCAGGGTATTTAATGAAGAATCCCCAGATATATTGATGATATTATAGTGCTCAATCAGTTCTGGAGTTTTGCTAATAAAATCATTAAACACCTTTGCACCAGCTGATCCCCCAATAAAAAGGACTGTTTTTAGTTTCTCATCAAACTGTTCTTTAACCTCATCTAGTTGATCTGAATTATCAGACCTTGTCATACCCACCTTAGTAATAGCACCGACATGCTTTGTCTTCACCAAAGCTTTTGATTGTTCAAAAGTCGTAAACATAGTAGTTGCAAACTTGTATGCGATTTTATTGGCTAAGCCCATAGACAAGTCAGACTCGTGAACATATACAGGAACTCTTAATAATTTAGATGCGATAACTGGTGGCACAGATACAAATCCACCTTTTGAAAAGAGTGCTTGGGGACGAATCTTAGCAATGATTGCAATTGACTGTAGAATCCCCCAACCAACTTTAAAGACATCCAACATGTTTTGCCATGAAAAATAACGACGTAGTTTACCTGTAGCGATACTATGGAAGGTTACATCTAAACCAGACTTATCAATTTGTTCGTGTTCGATACCATGTTTATCACCGATATAGTGCACTTCCCATCCATCTTTTAGAAACTTTGGAATTAAGATAAGATTTAAGGTCACATGTCCAACTGTCCCTCCACCAGTAAAAACAATCTTTTTCGATTTTGCCATAGCCTATCCCTTCAATCGCTCAACAGTTGTGATAAATTCATCACCACGCACTTCGAAATTCTTGTACATATCCCAACTTGCGTTAGCGGGACTCAACAGGACAACATCTCCTGCACTAGCTTGTTCAAAGGCAATACGTGTCGCATCGGCCACGTCTTTGGCATCCAGATGGGTCACACCAGCTCTATCTGCAGCACGTTTGACACGAGGAGCTGATTCTCCCAAAATTACCATTTTCTTAAGACCAATAATATCAGGAATGAGTTCATCGAATTCATTACCACGGTCCAACCCACCGGCAATCAAAATGACTTTACTATTATCAAAGCCAGAAAGTGCTTTTTGTGTCGCTAAAATATTTGTTGACTTACTATCATTATAGAATTTTACATTATCAATCGTATCAACAAATTGAAGACGGTGTTTAACCCCACCAAAGCTTGAGAGAGTTTCTTTAATTGCCTGGTTGGAAACACTTGACAATTTTGCTACAGCAATTGTCGCTAAAGCATTTTCAACATTGTGACTTCCTGGAACTCCAAGTTCATCAGCATGCATTACCAATTCACCTTTGAAGTAGAGGCCACCATTTTCCAGATAAGCACCATCTACTTTTTCCACAGTTGAGAAGGGAACGACTTGTGCATTTGTTTGCGTAGCTAACTCTTTAGCCAAATCTTGATTAAAGTTTAAAATAACAAAATCGTCTGATGTCATTTTGTTTTGAATATTCCATTTGGCAGCCACGTATCCTTCAAAGCTACCATGGTAGTCAATATGCGTCGGCATCAAGTTCGTAATCACAGCAATATGTGGATGGAAGCTCTCAATTCCCATCAATTGGAAGGAAGACAACTCCATAACCAAAGTATCCTGATTTGTCACTGATTGCGCTACTTCTGATGCAGGGAAACCAATATTCCCAGACAAGACACCTGACTTGCCACCATAATTTAAAACATCAGCAATCATAGTTGTTGTGGTTGTCTTACCGTTTGAACCTGTAATACCGATAATTGGTGCTTCAGAGACTAGGTAAGCCAACTCAACTTCAGTCCAAACTGGAATTTCTTTTTCAAGCGCACGAGCTACCATTGGATTATCATACCGAATTCCAGGATTCTTGACCATTAATTCAAAATTTTCATCCAAAAGTTCAAGAGGATGTCCACCACAGACAACCTTAATTCCTTCTTCAAGAAGCGCCTGTGCTGATGGGTTTTCTTCAAATGGTTTACCGTCATTTACTGTGACAATAGCACCCAACTTAGCCAAAAGACGAGCCGCTGCTTCACCAGATTTAGCCAAACCAAGGACTAAAACTTTTTTATTTTCAAATTGTGTTATTAATTTCATAATTCATCCACTCTCTCAAATTGTATCATAACCATTTTACCCTTTATCACAAGCTATTTCAAGGAGTAGTCTTTTCTAGATACAGAAAAAAAGCCAATCTGTTAGATTGGCTTTAATATCATGCTACTTATTTTCATCTTGTTGAGCTTTATCACGATTGAGCTCTGGCATGGCGAAAAAATCTTTCAAGGTGAAATAGCTTAATGCAAGCATTCCTACCGTGACAAAGAACTCACCAGGTAAACTGAAGAATTTAATGATTGATAACACTGCTAAAAGCAAGAGCAATGCTAAGGTAGCCATGACAAAGAGAAGATTCATAGTGTTTTTTACCGACTTTGGTGCAATAAAGAAATAGAATGAAGCAATCAATATGGCAACAATCAGATAAAACATCTCTTCTCCTATCTAAAGATTATTCAGCTTCCGCCGCTTTTTTCTTACGTTTATTAGCTTTATCACGCTCTGCTTTATTCAAAATTTGTTTACGCAAGCGAATAGATTCAGGTGTTACTTCCATGTATTCATCATCATCCAAGAATTCAAGTGATTCTTCAAGTGTCAAGATACGTGGAGTCTTAATAACAGCCGTCTGGTCCTTAGTAGCTGAACGCACGTTTGTCATTTGTTTTGCTGTAGTAATGTTAACACCAAGGTCATTTTCACGAGCATTCTCACCGACAATCATACCTTCATAAACTTCAGTACCTGGGTTAACAAAGATAGTACCACGTTCTTCGATACGCATAATTGAGTAAGTTGTCGCTTTACCTGTATCGATAGAAACGAGGGCACCACGGTGACGGCCACCAATTTCACCAGCAACAACTGGCAAGTATTGGTCGAAGGTATGGTTCATGATACCGTAACCACGTGTCATAGACAAGAATTCAGTAGAGAATCCGATAAGTCCACGAGCTGGTACAAGGAAGATAAGGCGAGTTTGACCATTACCAACCATTTGCATATCAAGCATGTCACCTTTACGTTCTGAAAGGGCTTGGATGATAGAACCTTGGTACTCTTCTGGAGTATCAATTTGAACACGTTCAAATGGTTCGCATTTCACTCCGTCAATTTCCTTGATGATAACTTCTGGACGTGACACTTGAAGTTCATATCCTTCACGACGCATTGTTTCGATAAGGATTGATAAGTGCAATTCACCACGACCTGAGACAGTCCATTTATCTGGTGAATCAGTTGGATCAACACGTAGTGAAACGTCTGTTTGCAACTCAGCCAAAAGACGCTCTTCGACTTTACGTGATGTCACGTGTTTACCTTCGCGACCAGCAAATGGTGAGTTATTTGCCAAGAAAGTCATTTGAAGTGTTGGTTCGTCAATACGAAGAACTGGCAATGGTTCAACAGCATCAGTTGGTGTGATTGTTTCACCGACAAAGATATCTTCCATACCTGAGATAGCAATCAAGTCACCAGCTTTGGCTTCTTCAATTTCACGACGCTCCAAACCAAAGAAACCGAAAAGTTTAGTAACACGGAAGTTCTTTGTTGTTCCGTCAAGTTTCGAAAGGGTAACTTGGTCACCAACTTTTACAGTTCCACGGAAGATACGTCCAATACCGATACGACCAACGAAATCATTGTAGTCAAGAAGCGACACTTGGAATTGAAGAGGCTCATCTGAGTTATCTACAGGAGCTGGGATGTGTTCAATAATAGTGTCAAAGATTGGAGCCATAGTGTGCTCTTGATCAGCAGGGTTATCTGACAATGATGATGTTCCATTAATAGCTGATGCATAAACAACTGGGAATTCCAATTGATCATCATCTGCACCGAGTTCAATGAATAGTTCTAGGACTTCATCAACAACTTCTTCAGGACGAGCTGAGGGTTTATCAATCTTGTTGACAACAACAATTGGTGTCAAATTTTGCTCAAGAGCTTTTTTCAATACAAAACGTGTTTGAGGCATTGTCCCTTCATAAGCATCGACGACAAGAACAACACCGTCAACCATTTTCATGATACGTTCAACTTCTCCACCAAAGTCCGCGTGCCCTGGTGTGTCCATGATATTGATACGAGTACCTTTGTAAGCAACGGCTGTATTCTTAGCAAGGATGGTAATACCACGCTCTTTTTCAAGATCGTTAGAGTCCATTGCACGCTCATCAAGTTCCTTACGTTCATCAAGGGTGTGTGATTGTTTCAACAATTCATCTACAAGTGTTGTTTTTCCGTGGTCAACGTGGGCAATAATGGCAACGTTACGGATATCTTCTCTAAGTTTAGTCATTTTTTCCTCTTTATTATTTATTTCAACTTTTCAAGTATACCACATTTTCAATAAAATGGCAGAGATCAGATAATTGTAAACGTTTTTCAACAAAAAAAGTGCTACCTTCCCTTATCCGGTTAGGCGCACTTTATCTCATTATTTGTCAATACTACAAGCAAGACTAGCAGCTCCAATGATTCCCGCATCATTTCCAAGCTCCGCTAATTTCACTTTTGTTGTACGGCGAACTTGTGGGAATGCATAACGTTTAAAGTATCCTTCAACACGACTACGCAAAAACTCTCCTGCGGCAGAAACACCTCCACCGATAACAACAGAATCTGGGTTAAGAATGTTTGAGATGTTTGCTGTTGCAAGTCCGAGGTATTCAGAGACTTTATCAACAATGCTATTAGCAAACTTATCACCTTCAGCAGCAGCTACGAAGATATCTTTACTTGTCACTTGCTCACCATTGTCTACAGCAGCTTTAATAGAAGAGTTTCCTTCGTATCCTTCTGCCAAATGATGTGCTAAACGTACAACACCTGTTGCTGAAGCTACAGTTTCCAGACACCCCTTGTTTCCGCAAGTACAGTCAAATCCTGTTTCAGGTTCAACAATAATGTGACCAATTTCTCCACCAGCACCGGCAACACCATGAATTAAGTTACCATCAGCGATAACACCGCCACCAACACCTGTTCCCAATGTTACAAAGACAACATCCGGATTGTTAGCACCAGCACCAACCCAACGTTCACCCAGTGCAGCCACATTAGCATCATTATCAATAGCGAATGGAATACCAAGTTCTTTTTCAATGACAGAGCCAACTTCTTGAGTTTCTGCCCAGTTCAAGTTAAAAGCACCCGTTACTGTTTTATTTTTTCGGTCAACTGCACCTGGAGATCCCATACCAATTCCAATAAAATCTTCAGCAGTAAGTCCATACATTTCCAAACGGTGTTTCAAAGACTCTACAATGTTAGGAACAATGTGGCTACCATTTTCAAGCGTATTTGTTTCAATAGCCCATTTTTCTTGAACTTCACCATCTGCAGTCAAAATACCAAACTTAACAGTTGTTCCACCAAGGTCAATACCTAAGAGTTTCTTACTCATTTTCTTTCTCCATTTCAATGCGATGTTCACGTCGTAAAATCATTTCAGCAATAAGATAGTTTTCCTTGTCTATCAAAGCATTCTGATAAAGAGCTTCCAATTCAATCTTCATCATCTCGATATCATAGAGCCTTTTACCCAAGTAAACTACTATCCCAAACTGCTTCAACAACTGTTGAACGTCATATAATGTTTTCATAGAAATATTTTAGCAAAAAGCTTAAGGCATGACAAGATAATTTTGAAAACCTTTACAGATTATTATGTAACTAGACAAAAAGCCTAAGTCTATTTAACTTAGGCTCTTATCTATTGACAATTCGGACAAATGCCATGCAAAATCATCTGCTCACGAGTAATACGAAATCCTGTTTGCGATTCTACCTCTTCTTTGAAAGACGGAATCGGTAAATCTAAATCAGTAATTTGACCACATTTTTCACAAACAATGTTTAAGTGGTCATGCCCCATAAAATCATAATATGTTGTATTATCATTATTAACCTTAATTTCAGAGACAATTCCCTCTTCAACCAACACTTTCAAGTTGTTATAGATCGTCGCCAAACTCATACCCGGATTATCGGGGAGAAGGTCATAATATATCACATCAGCACTAGGATGTTGATCAGACATCATTAAATAGCGGATAACAGCTTTACGAGATTCGGTCAATCGAATCCCTTTAGCTTTTAACTGATTCAGGACATCTTCATAAACACCTAGACTATGTCGATGCTCAGACATATCGCCGCCTCCCTTCTTCTAAAAGTATTTTGTGTCTATTATACACTTTTAGAGGAACTCTTGACAATCATCTTAACTCAAAATTTGATTATTTCAAGCCTGGTGCTTGTCCAAGTTCAGCAGTCAACATCCAGATAGTCTTATCAATTTCTGATTTTGCGGCTGTAAAGATATCATTTGAAGGAGCATCTCCTTCTTCATCTGTGATATCCAAACCAACTTGGAACAAGACAGACAAGTATTTATATGTATCAACCAATAACTGAATTTGATCAGACATTGATTTATCAAATGTACCAGTAGTTTCAGTCAAACCTGAATTAGATGAAAACTCTACCAAAGTTGAGTAAGGTTCACCACCAATAGTAATCAAACGTTCACTGATCTCATCAAGATGGGCATTCAAACTATCCATCAATTCATCCATTTTTGGGTGAAGATAAAGGAAACCAGGACCACGCATATACCAATGAACTTGATGCACAATAGAAGCTGCTACAGACAAATCGGCAACTGCTTGATTTAATACTGCTTTGGTTTTTGTATTTGTTGGTGTCTCTGCTTGATGATTAACTGTTTCATTGATTGTTTCTTTAATTGAATGTGCCATATTCTTTCTCCTTATTTAGAATTATTATCGTTTATATCTATATTTTAGAATATTTCTAAATAAGATGCAAGTGAAATGCTTTTTCTGTCTTTTTTCGAATAGTTAGGTATGCTTAGTATTTTATATTTTTTTCTTGGTGCCTCTTTAGGCTCGTTTATTGGATTGATTTGTGATCGTTTTCCTGAGAAGTCGATTATTTTTCCCAGAAGCCATTGCAATCAGTGTGGGCATCCGTTACGTTTTTTCGAAATGATTCCTATCCTATCGCAACTTTTCTTAAGATTCAGATGTCGGTTATGCCAAAGCTCTATCCCATACCGTTACCTCTTCTTGGAATTGTTTTGTGGAGGAATACTTCTTCTTTATTTCTATGACTACCTAGATTTCGGAAGAACCTATTTGCTTCTTTTCAGTCTTTGTGTAACTATTTTTGATTTAAAAAATAAATCATATCCCCTTCTAATTTGGGTTCTTGGAACACTAGCTCTCCTTTGTTTGGGAAACCACTACCTCACTTTTACCTTAGGAATAAGTTTAGCCGCCCTGTCGTATTTCAAACGTTTAAATATTGGTGAAGGTGATTTTCTCTATTTGGCCAGTGTCTCCCTCATTTTCCCATTTTCCAAAATACTATTAGCTATTGAACTAGCTTGCCTATTTGGGCTTATGTACTTCATAGTACGTAGAAACCCTAATGAAACAGTAGCTTTTGTCCCTTTTCTCTTTGTGAGTGTTCTAATTCTTACCTTCATGTAATAGCATAGAAAAAAAGCCGATTATTTCGGCTTTTTCAGTATTAATTCATATTAACACGGTGCCACTCATTAATAACATAAGAGAGCATTCCCAATTGTTGAAGACCCCAACCACTAATTTCATCTGATTCCTCAGTTGAACCACCGAGGTAACGGGTATAGATTGCAACCATATAAGGTGTATCTTCCATAACGATAGCATCAACGTTGAGTGCTTCACGGACATAACCTGGTTTTTGATAAATTGTCAGATTAGGAAGATATGTCTTGTAGTACTCATTAGGGAATGACTCACCAATGTAGTGGAGAATATCCTTGTAATTATCTTGGTGTTTCCAAAGGTAATCCAAAACTTGGATGTAATAATCCGTCGTTGTCTTATTACCATGCATTTGGATAGTTTTCACTTCACCTTTTGATTTACCATATTTATCAAGCATGCCATAGAATTTTTCCATACCACCAAGGCGTTCCGCCAAAGCATAGGCTGGAGTATTTTCAGAGTAAACAAGAGAATACTCTTGCATTTCTGGAATAGTCATTGAACCACCGAAAGCAGCAACATAATTATCGTGTTCGCCTTGATACTCATACTCAGTATTAGTAATATCAAAACGTTCAGTTAAAGAAAGTTTTCCTTTATTAACCTGATCCATGACAAGCATGTTTAGTGGCAATTTGTAGGTCGATCCTGCAGTCATTGGCTGAGTATCATTCATAGAGAATTGCTCATTTGTCTTGGTATTTTTATATGAGAAAGCGATTTGGCTAGACTCGATCCCCTGATCAGCCATAAAAGCTTCAACTACTTGGTTCAATGTCATGTTAGCATAATCATAATACAAACCATTAGAATACATCGTATCTGCATCTGCTTCCATGACTGCTTTTTTAGCTTCAGATGACTTGTTGGTTGGAGTTACCTTTTCCTCTTTTTTCTTATCCTCTTTTTTAGTTATCTTAGAGTTAGAACCAAAAATGTTCCCAAGGTTCCCAGTGTGACCAGCCTGTTTTCCTCGTCCTGCTAAGGCAATCATAGCAACAAATACAAGAATAACCACTGCACCCAGAAGAGATAAGATAAGATAAGGTTTTTTATCATCACGGGATAATTTTGATCTAGATTTTTTAGAGCGTTTGCTTCTAAGTGATAAGGTTTCAGTTTTTTCTTCTTTTCCCTTGTGTCCTACTGGTACCGATGTTTCCTCAACTGGTTTCTTTTCTACTGATTTTTTAGAAACCTTTTTCTTATCTTTTTTGTTATTCTTCTCGTCGCTTCTTTCGACATCTTTTTTACTATCTTTGCTATCTCTCTTAACGTCTTTTTGAAGGTCTTGTTTTACCGAATCTTTCTTCTTGTATTTAGTTTTTCGGCGGCTTCCACCATACTTTTCACTTGAATATTTTTTCTTTTTTTTCATAATAGTAATAGTTTAAGCTATAATAACCTAAAAAGCAAGGAGATTTTACAACCATATTACAAAAAAACACCCTCAAGACTGAGGATGATTCTAGACTTATTTAGCTGCTGCGTAAAGCTCAGCAACTTTATTCCAATTGATGATTTCAAAGAAAGCTTTGATGTAGTTTGGACGTACGTTACGGTAGTTTAGATAGTAAGCATGTTCCCAAACATCAAGTGCCAAGATTGGTTTTTTACCGTCTGAGATAGGTGTATCTTGGTTGGCAGTTGAAACAACTTCAAGTTTACCTTCTGCATTAACCACAAGCCATGCCCAACCTGAACCAAAACGAGTTGTCGCTGCCGCAGTGAAAACTTCTTGGAAAGCTTCAAATGAACCGAATGCTTCGTTAATAGCGGCTGCTACTTCTGCAGTTGGTTCTTGTTTTTCTGGTGACAAAAGTTCCCAGAATAGTGCGTGATTAAGATGTCCACCACCATTGTTAATAAGTGCTTGACGGATGTCTGCTGGAATTTTTTCTACATCAGCCAAAAGCGCTTCAAGGTCCTCACCAATTTCAGGATATTTTTCAAGCGCAGCATTAGCATTTGCCACGTAAGTTGCATGGTGTTTGTCGTGGTGCAGAGTCATTGTTTCAGCATCAATGTATGGTTCCAAAGCATCGTAAGCGTAAGGAAGATCAGGAAGGATAATAGCCATAGTAAGGGTCCTCTTTTCATTTTTTCTTTATTTTACCGTAAAATGATAGAGCTTTCAAAAATTTTGCTTACAAAATCTTGGAAAGCTCCATTTTTTTAGCGGTTTGACGCTATTTTTAAAAGTGCTAAATCAAATAAATAATCTTTATCTAAAGTTCCTGTTTTTATCTGGTAGTCTGTCTCAACCAGAATCTTAATCGTTGTCTTTAAAAATGCAACTGATAAATGACGGCTATCTCTTATAGCATAGCGAACCTGAAATGGATTAACTTTCCGACTTAGATAGTCTGAAAGACTTGAAACAATTTGTTGCTCGCTTTTGCCTTGAGCAGATAACAATTTGACTTGTAGATAGGTACGGAATTGGCCCAACATAACAGCAATCAACTTAATCTCATCTTCTCCTTGCAATCGTAAATCATGAACCAATTCACGAACCCCCTGAATCTGTCCTCTCAAAAGAAGTTGAGTCATATCAAAAATGTTATCTTGCAAACTTTTAGGAATAGCCTCTGCAATGTCTTGCGATGAGATATTCCCTTCAGTTTTATAGCCTTTTAAAAACGCCAGATTTTTCTGAACATCTGAAAAATCAAAACTTGACTTGATTAAGAGCTCCTCAAAAACCCCTTTTTCAAAAATGAGTCCCTCTTGATGTGCCTGTTTTTGAAAATAAGTTCTAAGCTCTGCATCCTTTAAAGGGTTAGCTTCAAGTACCAAAGCATCACGTTTTAGGAGTTTAACCAACCGACGCTTCCCATCGAGCTTTCCAGAAGCCATTAAGACAAGACGTGTTGTTTCTACAGGTGATTGAAGATAATTTTCAAGACGTTTCAATGCTTTTTCATCTAGATAAGACTTTTTAGCAGTAGTCATATCTTCGAAATGATCAAAAATAACTACCTTTTCATCTGCAAAAAAAGGCATACTTTCCAAATCGAGCTCAGCATCTTGATAATCAGTCTCGGACATATCAAAATAGGAATAGGTCAAGTCACTTGGATCAAATCCAATTTGTTTTAAAAATTTTTCTTTAGCCTGACTATACTGCCCTAAATCCTCACCAACCAAGACAGTTATCGTGGGGAGTTTTTCTCTGGTCAGCTTTTCAATCGTTTCCATAGCAATCATGGTTATATTATATCAGAATTTTCATTATAACAAAAAGCTCACCACCGAAGCGATGAACTTCACTTTATTAACCAGAGTTACGAAGTCCTGTTGCAATACCGTTGATAGTAATATGAATAAGACTAATTTCGTCATCAGTCAGATTATTATTACGAAGACGTTTAATCAATTCAATTTGGATGTAGTTCAAGACGTTGAAGTATGGCAAGCGGAAATCTAAACTTGCTTTAAGAGATGGGCTTTCGTCAAGGAAGTCATCATGTTTTTCAATCGCAAGAATGACATTCTTAGTTAGCTGCCACTCATCCAAAATGATGTTAAAGACACTACGAACTTCTTCACTCTCTGCCAACTGTGCATAGTGGAAGGCAATATTCATATCTGATTTTGAAAGCACCATATCCACGTTAGACAAAAGTGAACGGAAGAATGGCCATGTTTCAAACATGTGTTGAAGTTTTTCAAGGTTTCCTTCTTCAGCTTTAATATAGTGATTAAAGGCAGAACCCACACCATACCAACCTGGGAACATGATACGGTTTTGCGACCATGAGAATACCCAAGGAATGGCACGAAGCCCTGAAATCTCAGTAATAGTCTTACGAGCTGCTGGACGAGAACCGATATTTAAACTTGATACTTCTTTAATTGGACTTGCTTCAAAGAAGTAATCGTAGAAATGTTCATTTCCAAAGACAAGGTCACGATAAATAACATTTGAATCGTGAACGATTCCGTCCATAATTTCACGGAAATCAACCAATTCTTCTGGATCGGCAATTTGACGTGTCACCATACGGTCAAGAGCAGCTGAAACAAGCATTTCAAGATTGTAGTATGCTGCATCCTTATTACCATATTTATTACCGATAACCTCACCTTGCTCCGTCAAACGGATACGGTCTTTAATAGTACCAAATGGTTGAGAAGTAATAGCATCGTAAGATGGGCCACCACCACGACCAACTGTACCACCACGGCCATGGAAGAAAGTAATTTTAATGCCACGCTCTTCACCAATCTTGGTCAATTCGTTTTGAGCCTTGTAAAGCGTCCAACCTGAAGACAGGTAACCACCATCTTTGTTTGAATCTGAGTAACCCAACATGATTTCTTGGTAGTTATTACTGTTCTTAATCCATCGTTTAACAATATCATAGCCAAGGTATTGTTTCATGATTTCATTAGAATTTTCCAAGTCTTCGATGGTTTCAAACAGTGGAACGATTTGGACACGCGCACGCTCAGTATCAACTAAACCAACTTCTTTAAGAAGGATGGCTAACTCAAACATATCTGAGACGCTCTCAGTGTGAGAGATGATATGTTGTTTGATGACTTCTTCACCAATATAGTCCTTCAAAAGACGAGCAGTGCGGAAGATAGCCAATTCTTTTTCAAGTGTTTCAGACTTAGATACATTTGTTGATGATAAGGTACGTGGATCTTCTTGCAATTCTTTGAGAAGAACAGCAACCTTTTCAACCTCTGTCAATTCACTATAGTTGTCAACAATGTTTGCAGATTTAAGCAACTCTGCCACACAAGCTTCATGAACGCTTGAATCCTGACGCATATCAATTGTTGCAAGGTAGAATCCAAAAACTTCAACGGCTTGAAGAAGCTCTTCGAAATCACCGGAAATCAAGACAGAATCATCATTTTCGAGAAGTGAATTTTTAATTGCCAAAAGATCATCATGGAAAGCTTCAGCTGTTTCATAAAACTCGGTAGTTTGTTGTGAGACAGCTTGAAGACTTTGGCTGAGACGTTCTTGCACAAAATCAGCTACTACTTCGCCTGTTGAGACTGAGCCAAGACGAACATTTTCAGAAAGACGCTTAGCAACTCTTTCCTTGCTAAAGTTACCTTCTTTGAAGAAAAGAAACGTCTGAATCAATTTAGATTGAATGTAACTAAAAGCACGACGGTATGGTTCATTTTCACGGTAAACAGATGTATCTGGAGAAAGTTTCGCCATTTCTGCTACTGTTTCTGAAACTTCAGTCAAACGTGATGAGAGTGAGAATGAGCGGTAAAGATTATCAACTTTTTCAATATAGTAATTGAGGATAACTTCACTTTGTACTGTCGCAGAAAGTTTAAGAGTTTCTGCCGTTACAAATGGGTTCCCGTCACGGTCACCACCAATCCACATTCCCATTGTAATAGGTGTTGGATTATCAAGTTTGATACCTTTTTCAACCGCTAAACGTTTGAATTCATGCGATAAGTTGGTAATCGCCTTAATCAATGAGGAGTTGTAATACTCCATAACGTTAGTGATTTCGTTTTTAACCTTAAGTTTCTTCTCACGAATGATATCCGTTTGCATCATAATTTCTACATAACGACGCAAATCCGCATACCATTTATCCTTGTTAATAAGACCAGCCTTAACATCACGATGTTTACGGAGAAGTTCGTGAATGTGGTTAGTCAATTCAAGCATGGTTTTACGTTGAACCTGAGTTGGGTGAGCTGTCAATACCGGCACGACATTAACATTTTCAAGAATGTCACGCGCATTGTCGCTTTCAGCGACAACATCAAAGGTTTCAGACAACTTACCTAAATAAGATTCATCAATATTATTTTTGTGGTTGACTTCATAAGCCAAATCCACGTCCTCAGAGATATTAATCAAGAGAGGTAACAAAGAGAAATAACGTGATGCAACGACCATATCGTCATTTGTCATTTCTGAAATGGCTTGTGTAAGGGCCACATAGTCACCTTCATCATAAAGTTCAACCAAATGTTGGATAGTTGTGAGGCCTTGCTCTCCAGCCATTCCTAGTGTTGCATCATCCAACAATTCTTTCAAGATACCAACTTCTTCAGAGATGATTTCCTGGTTGTTACTGCTTTCCAATTTGTTAAAAGCCAAACCGTATTCTCCTTACTTTATGTAGTACCCTTTTATGATATCACTTTTAAAACAAAAGTAAACTATTTTTCTGTAAATCGTCAGTTATTTTGCAATTTTCCGACTTTTTTGAAAAAATTATTAGACCTATTTCCGAACTTTATAAAAAAAGACTCTGAATTAGAGTCTAAAATCTTAATTATACTTTTCTTGATAGAATTTAATTTCATCACCATCTTGAACTTTAAGTTGATTAGCGGCTTTCTCACCGATTTTTCCATTGACATCAAACATCCAATAAATCCCCTTCTCCTTGTCTTGAGAAATTCCATCAATTTCAGTAATAAAACCATCATTTTCTTGAACAGGATATATTTCTTTTAAAACATCAAGGACCGTATCACCTTTTTTGAATTCTACAGATTTTTTCTTACTTTCCTTTTCAGTTTTTAAAATCAAAGTAACCTGACCTTGAACCTTAGACTGATGATTGTTTGTGCTACTAGTAGGTTTAGCAGCCTCATTTTTTCCACAAGCAGCTAAAGTAACAAGAGAAAAGGCAAGAGCTAAATATATCAATAATTTTTTCATTTCAAAAATCTCCTAAAAATAGACTGAATAAATGGATAGAATAGAAGCGTCGATACTGCATGATAGGTATCATAAAGAAGGCCAGAAACAACAAAGGTAAGACCGCTCTTAAATAGGAGGCCATAACTATAATCCAGGAGAACTCCGTAGAGAAAGGACAAAATAGTTACCAAAGCAATCTGCCAAACAAGTGATAACCTAGGTGCAATCAAGCTCCAAAGAGCCATCAAAATGCCGAAGGCCAAGATTTGATTAAAAACCCAGGGACCAAAGCCAAAGATGAATCCTGAGATTGACATGGTCAAAGCCATAATCAAGAGACCATCTAGTAAACCCAAATAAAGAACAGCCACAAAAAACATAGCTGTAATAGGCTGAATATTTGGCAATCCTATAAATGCTGACCGCAATCCTACTGCCAGAGCTGACAGAATAGCTATCCGAGCCATTCGTTGAATCGTTAGTTTCATATATCTATTATGCCAGAAATATGTTGACTTGGCTAGGTATAATACTTACTTATTTAATTAAAAAAGAAAATAACTGCTAAAAGAAAGAGACCAATCACACGATTAGCCTCTCCCATATTACATTTGTTTCAAACGTTCCACCCGTTCTGAAATTGGTGGGTGGGTATAAAAGAGCTTCTGCAAACCAGATTCCTTTTTAGGGTCATTGATAAAGAGGGCTGCGCTAGCATCATCCACGTGATGTTGCATTGGCGCACTATTATCAAGTTTGAGCAGAGCGTTAATCATACCTTGTGGGTTACGTGTCAATTCGACGCTAGAAGCATCAGCTAAAAATTCACGCTGGCGTGAAATAGCCAACTGAACCAAAGTAGCTGCCAAAGGCGCCAGAATAATGGCAATCAAAGAAATAATGAGAAGAATAATTTCCAAACCGCTACTTCCATTACGGTCATCATCATTTCTACGACGACCTCCACCCCAGAACATCATATTACGAGCCATCCCAGCTAGCATGGTAATGGCAGATGCTAAGGCAACTGCTATGGTAGAGATGCGGATATCGTAGTTGCGAATATGACTTACTTCATGTCCGATAACTCCTTCAAGTTCCTCACGATTCATAACCGCAAGAAGACCTGTCGTAGCAGCTACTGCAGCGTTCTTAGGGCTTGATCCGGTCGCAAAAGCATTCATTGAAGGATCATCGACAATAAAGACACGTGGCATTGGGATTTGGGCCACCATAGCCATGTCCTCGACCACATGATAAAGGTTTGGAGCTGTTTGTTCATCAACCTCTCGTGCACCGTTCATAGCCATAACGACATTAGTTGATTGGAAAATCATGGTAACGGCATAGATAAAACCAATAACTAAGGCAAGAATCAGACCACCAAATCCTGAACCTAACCAAAGATAGCCGACACCGTAGCCAACAAGGCCCAACAAGAGGAAAAAGACCAGAAGCAAAAGCCAAGTCTTTCTCTTATTTCGAGCAATCTGATCAAATAACATATTAGTTACCTAGTCCACTGAAATCAACTTTAGGCACAGCTTTTTCTTCTTCTGGTGTTTCAAGGAATTCAGCAGCCTTAAAGCTAAACATCTTGGCAATAACATTGCTTGGGAATGTTTCCAATTTCACATTGTAGTTACTTGTCACACTGTTATAAAGTTGACGCGAATAGGCAATTTTATTTTCAGTGTTCGTCAACTCTTCTTGAAGCTGGCTGAAGTTGGCACTAGCCTTAAGATCAGGGTAACTTTCAGCTACCGCAAAGATTCCAGAAACCTGACGAGTCAATTCATCACTGGCACGCATAGCTTGTGCAGGAGAAGTCGCAGCTGCTACCTGATTACGAAGTTCTGCTACTTTTTCAAGCGTTGAACCTTCATATTTAGCGTAACCTTTAACCGTTTCAATCAAGTTAGGAAGGAGGTCATTACGACGTTTCAATTGAACATCAATTTGACTCCACGCCTCCTTGGTTTGCATACGGCTTTTAACCAAGCCGTTATAACTTGCAATAACAAAAATCACAAGAACAACAATAATGGCAATAATAATCCAAATCATATTTTTATTCCTTTCTTGTACTGAAAAAGAGTCAATTAACCTCTCTTTCAAGTATCTTTAATAGTCTCAGTATATCAAATTTTCAGATAAAAGTGGTAAAATGTGAGTCGTTTTACAAAAAAAACTGGACAAGATGTCCAGCTTTTGTATTACTCTTTAGACGTGTGTCGTTTTCCTTGGGCTAGTGCATCTGCTTCTGTCATTGTAACGACATTTGCTTTGTTGGTATTGCTAGGCATACGTAAAAAACCTATCTAACTGGATACTTCTTCCCTATTATTTCCCTGCTTTCTTACCTTGTTTAGTAAAATAAATTGTAGATATACTTAGTGTAACAGCAACTCCGACAAGAAAGAGAACCATTGAAGTCTGAGATTTTCCTTTTTCTTTGGAAGAATCACCCTGACTTTCAGAAGACTTAACTACCTGATTAGCCTCGGTTGCTTTATAAATACGGGCGATATTTTTAGGTGTGTCATCCTTCTTGCCTTCCGCCAATTCTGACAAATCACTGCCAATCTCTTTGACAACATCTTCAGAGCTTGCAATCGAAGTTGCTTCTGAAGCTAATGTTTCAGATGCCATAACCGCCATGACTTTACTTGAGATTACATCCACAGATTTCTCATTCAAAAGAAAATTAAAGCGAATATCTTCTGAGGCAAACTGACTGCTTGTTACAGTGGTTTTTAGGTCGTTGTTCTAGGCGACCTGAGTATTTGGCAAAAGACTGACAACTTTCACAATCTCTCCATTTTAGTCCCAAGCTATTCTTGAAACTAGAAACAGATAATCTCAAATATTCAATATATTTAATGATGCTTTTTTAAAATTCAAAACAAAACAAAATAAAAGGCTAAGTAATCCATTTTAACAAGTCCTTAAAAAGCCCTATTTAGTAAGAACTATCAAATAAAATTTGAGAAATACCTGAAATCCTTTTTCTCAGATTTCTGTCAAACGTTTGATAGTCTTTTTTAATTTTACGATTCAAAGTATTATTTTTCGAATGTTTTAGTATTACAAATGTTAAACAGCAAAAAATAAGAAAGAGGCAAAAATACCTCTTTCTGTTCAAAAAAATGATTTAATCGGCTAGATCTTACGATCACAATACCTCTAGTTCTTCAAGTGATAGACCAGTCACATCTGACACCACTTCTAACGGTAGACCTTTTGAGAGCATCTTACGAATCAACTCTAAGCGTTCCTCATGACGGCCTCGTTCCAAGCCTTCTTCACGCGCTTCATCAATTGCTGTTTCCATAGTCATGTCATAATTTTCTTGAATACGTATGCGTTCATCAATCATCGCCTTTTCCTCCTGTGTCCAGCTGGATGAATCCAGTAATGAATCGGCATGCGTGACCGCTTGACTAGGTTCCTTAGAAAATGGGAGATTTCCAAAAAACTCTAGCCACTGCCGCCCTTCATCCGTAATATGTTTACCTTTATTATACTTATCCAACTCTAAAAAGGCAATCTGAAGAAGTTTTTGCCGTTTCCCATCCTTATAGTAGGCATTCAAAGGCTTGCCCGTCCGACTATTGACCATCCAATAAGTATTAATCGGGGACTCCTCATCTGGCAACAAGGTCTTCTCCAAGATAGCTATGCCATAGACCGGCTCCATCTGCTCATACATCTTATGCGTCTGCCCTTGTTGACGTAATTGTTGCACATTTTCCACCAGCTGGTTGGCCAAATAATAATGAAAACGATTGAGAAAATAATGCTGCTTACGCACCTGAATCTCAATGATAACCTCGGTTCCATCATTCAACTTAGCCCGAACATCCACCGAGGTTGAAAAGAGCTCATCCTCATCAAAGTCCTTTTTATGAAGCTGTGTCCCCTCCAAAATCTGAGCATCCACAACATCCAAATCCAAAATGTCTCGAATAAATGCCACCGTCACCTCAGGCAGGCTAAAAATCTTCTTAGCCATGATATCCAAGGTTGGTGAGACATGATTGTGTCTTTTTTCCATCTACTTCTCCTTAAGAAAAAATAGAGGGTTGGCCCCTCTACTTCTATTATTCGGAAAAAGTAAATGAAAGCTTGCAACTAGCCCTTAAATGCTTCCACAAAAGCCTTGAGTTCTTCGTCTGCTTCTTTGGTCGTTCCATGAAGCTGGCCAAGCATGTCAAGAAGTGAGGCTGTCTGACTTTCAATTGTCGCATTGGTCTGATTAATCTTAGCCACAATCTCAGTCAAAGGCTCCACTTCTTCTTCCTCAAAGGTATCCACATAGCGAGGAATATTAAGGTTATAGTCATTTTCCACAATCTCTTCAAAGCTTGCCAGATGAGCGAACTTGTCCATATCCTCACGGCTCTTATAAGCATCAAGAATCTTTTCAATATGGGCATCCGTCATGATGTTCTGATTTTTCCCCTTATCAAACTCCTTAGAGGCATCGATAAAGTAAACATCACGATTGGTGCGGTTCTTTTTGAGAATGATAACCGTCGTCGGAATACTGGTGTTAAAGAAAATATTAGCAGGCAGACCGATAACCGTATCAATAGCACCTTCTTCCAACAAAGCCTTACGAATGGTCCCTTCAGCATTACCACGGAAAAGCACCCCATGAGGTAGGACGATGGCCATAACACCATTGTCTTGCTTCAAGTGATAGTAACCATGCAAGAGGAAGGCAAAATCAGCCTTAGACTTAGGTGCTAGTTTCCCAAATGGTGAGAAACGAGGGTCATCCATGAAACCTGAGCTAGCAGACCACTTGGCTGAATAAGGTGGGTTCATGAGAACACCATCAAAGTTAGTCGGCTCTTGAGTTGGCCAATCCTCATCCAAGGTATCAGCGTTATGTAAAAACTGGTTTTCAATCGGCACACCATGCAGAATCATGTTCATACGTGCCAGGTTATAGGTTGAGGTATTCAACTCTTGCCCAAAGTAAACCACTGTCTGTGGTTGACGTGAATAACGTTTGGCATTAAGCAAGAGTGAGCCTGACCCCATAGTCGCATCGTAAAGGGTAAAGCCTTGCTTGTCCTCACGACCTAAAAAGGCAACCTGAGTCATGAGCTTGGCAACAGGTTGCGGTGTATAGAACTCACCAGCTTTTTTACCCGAATCCGTCGCAAACTGACCAATCAAGTACTCGTAAGCATCACCAAGCATGTCACCAGCATGACCTGCCACATCTAAGACAGCCAACTCTTTCATCACAGCCGCAACCGTCTGGTTTTGCTTTTGAGGAGTCGCCCCAAGTTTCTTAGAGTAGAGGTCGATGTCTTCAAAAAGGTTTTCATAAAGCTCGTCACTCTGCTCAATATCACGGAAGCCCTGAGCCAAGTCCTCTAGCTGGAAGCTTCCATCATTCACTCGCTCTACCAAGGCCGTAAAGGTCAAGTCAGGATGAATGGCATAACTCATCTCATCAGTGATGACTGCCAAGAGGTCCTCGTGAGTCTCCTCATCCTCGTAGTATTTGCGATAGACTGCCAGTGCCTCTTCCAAGCTCTCTGTCTCCTCCTCCATGGTCTCTACCACGAAAAAGAGCATCTTATCCGACAAATACTTGTAAAAGACCATGCCCAAGAGATAAGACTTGTAGTCATTGGCATCCATCTTAGAGCGGAGCACATCCGCTGAGTTCCACAAGGCTTGATAAAGCGACTGGGAGGTTTGTGTTGTTTCTGACATAATGTTTCTTTCTTTGTATTTTTGAATGTTATCCTATTCGTTCTAATAGCCAATCACGTCTGTCTCAACTTCCTTGATGACTTGATCTGAAATCTCGGAAATAGGAAGTTGGTAAATAGTGTTTTGACGTGGGTTAAAAATGCCTAGATGTTCAATGGTTTGAAACTCTGGATGAATCGAACCCCTACCCATGAGATAGTAAATCAGTAGCTACAAGGTATGGTCCTTATTAGGCTTAGTGGTGGTGACTTTAAAGTCCCAAAGGGTATCTTTGGTTAGGAAATCCCCATCACCAGTCGTTATGGTAACCGTATAAGCCCCTTCCATGGTAAAACCATCCGCAGTCACAGGACCAAAGGCCTTGAAAAATCTCAAACTACGCTCAACCATGATACGAATATTAGCAATAGTCGCCTGATCTGGAACAATCCCCTCCACTGGACGATAAGCCAGAGGACCAGCACGAAAGGCACTATCAAATCCTGCCAACTGACAAGCCTTAATAATCGACAAATCGTCCAGCCCCTTAACATCATCCAGAAGACCAAAAACCTTAGCCTCCATCCTCATGGCACGAGCACCAAGCAAGGAAATCTCAAAAGCCTCCTCAACAGCTGTTCCATCCATGAAACGACTGAGATAGTCAACAGCAGTTCCAACCAAACTAGCCGCAATAGACTCCTCAGGATTAAGAACCTGGCCATCATCAAGCGTCGTCACTGTAAAAGTCTTAACAGGTAGATAACCACCACGAGGCTGCTTAATCTGTTTAATACGTTGCGTCACTGATACCATGTTGGTCTCCTAGGTCATAATAGTAATTTAACTAATCTTTCTCCAATCATCATCAATTTCATTCTTCGTGATAGTCCATGGATCCTTAACGTCAAATAGCTTACTTTTATGATACCTGTCTTTAAAATCATAATAAGAAATCCATACTTCATCAAATTCACAACCAACCGCATCGTAAGATATTCCAAAATCTAAATCATATCTTTTTAGCTCATGAGAATCTAATAAAAACGAATAAGCACCATTTTCTCCATATTGATAACTTTTTTCATTTTGTTCAAATCCACTATACTGAATCATTTTTGTAACAGGAGCTCCCTTACTATAAAGAACCAAATTCATATTTCTAATAGTTTGTCTTTTTGATTTTGTATTATGAATTTCAACCCATAGTGGGACATCGAACGTCAATCCAATTGCTGAATGATGAAATCCCCAAGGCTTCTGAGTCACCTTATTAAATACAGATTTAACATAAACATTGACACTTCCCCTACTAGATATGTAGTATTGAACAGCTGTTTGAAGTAAGAAGCCAATAAATGAACCAACTAATGAAAAAAGAGCCGAGTACATCACCAAAGTAACTTGAAAATTTTCAAATAAACTTGTCATCTTTATTCCTTCTAAATAAACATATCCTGCAAAAGTTTCTTTTTGAGCGTTTCAAGCTGAGAAATTTTATCCTTGTGTGATTGAATAAATTTATCAAGATTTGTAAAATAGTCTGAAATTGCTACTTGTTCCTCTAATTGAGGAAAAATGACAGCTCCTAACAATGCATTTTCGTCAGAAACCTTCATATCATTCTTAGCACCTTTATTAACTAATGGTTTTAAATATGAGTTCAATCTTAAATCATTTTCAAAATATCTCTCAACAAATCCCGGAAATACATTTTCGTTAGGTAAATAAACAGCATACAAAGTCGAAACTATCCCTGGAATTCCATAATTTGTTTTTATGATTCCATACGGATTAGCTTTTAAAGGACTTTTTGTATACACAATATTTCCCGTATCAACAATCGAATACATCTCTACAGATGCACCTGCAAAAGATCGTCCTTGAAATTGTATTTGATTGATAATTCCAAACTCCCCAGATACAGATAAAACGTCGTCTTTATCAAATTTCAGCTGAGTATTTTTCTGCTTAGAAACAGTCAAATATTTATTTAGTTTATTTATTTCCCACTCACCTTTAAAACCATCTAAACGAATCTCAGGAATTGTTTGTCCAGCTTTGGGAAACATCTTCGAGAGCATGGCCGCCTTGAGTGATTGGTAGTTAGCAAGATTATCCTTGTAGCTAGTCAGAAGGTCGTCGAGAGTACGGAAAAGAGAGCCTATGGCAGATTGTTCTTCAACTGTAGGAAAATCCATCTTAAAGCTTTTCATCTCTGAAGCTAAAATATGCTTGATAGTATTACCAGTAGAAATTAAATTAATCTCTTTTCTCTTACTACTAGATTGAAATTGATAATTTAAAAAATGCGGATTTACTTCTTTTTTGTAATCAGTAAAAACTATCAATGCGTGGGCTGCTGTATTATTTAATTCTTTTGGAATAACAGCTGTGTGACCTACATGTCCAGATTGGACCATTACGATGTCATTCGTTTTCAACCACTTATCTCTTTGTTTTTCATAAAATTCATCATTTATAAAAATTTGAGAATTGTAATTAATTTTACCATTTTTAACGTTATTCGATTCTAGATAAAAATGACCCTCTTCAACATAATAAGGAGTTGCGGTCCCTACAAAAGCATTTCTAATAGTCCTGAAGATATTTTTTAATCTATCGCATTCCCATAATTCTTTATAATTGTGAAATCTAATTTGTGGGGTATTACTTTGTTTTTTCATATACCTTCTTTTCCCTATACTCATTTAAGATATTTTTTACAACTTTGGTTACTGCTATTTCTTCTTGATCCCATTTACTTCGTTTCTCATCCCCATCATAATTATACCCCAGGCAAATGTTTTCACTTTCCTTTTTTATTTCCACAAGAATAGCAGATTTATTTTCTTCAATATATTCTTCAATAGCATTTCTTTCTTCATCGTCATAAAAAACAGGAATTAGGCCTAAATGCCTTCTCCATGCTTCACCGTCTTGTTGAAGTAATTCTTTTAACAAATACATCAAGTTTATTTCAACGGAATCAGATAAGTAATAATAATACATAGATGAAAACTTTACATCGTCCATTCCATTGAATAATTTTAAAAAATTATACTTTGGTTGAACAGAAAGCCCCCTATATTCGTCAACATAATGTGAACTAAACTCCAACAAGATTGTTTGGTGATATTTTATGCGTAAAATCTGCCATGTTGTTCTTGCGTTGGGATGGATAAGTGCATAAACTGGGGCTCTGAGTTCATCGTTCTGTGGATCATCAACTAATTCCATTGTATATTCAGGAAATTTCTCATAGTACCAAGAACGAGTTTCATAATTTCCCTTCATCTCAACCCAATGATCATGATCACATATATAATTAATCACACGTTCTTTAGGATAGGGTGTTAACCCAAATCTAAATTCGAATAACTTTTCAATATCACCTATTTCTGCCTGACTATCAATTGCAGTGTTCTTAGAACCTTTTCGAACATAAATTCGATTTTCTCTAACTTTACTATACTTTTTAGTTATGTAAAATGGAACCCTATTTGATTTTTTTATAATTAAAACATCTAAATCTCCATTATTAATAGTTCGAAATTCAACTGTAGGAATCATATCTCCAGCCCAAGTTAAATTTTGTAAAAAATCCTGATAATTTTCTTGTGTCCACTTATTCGAGAATTGCTTAACTCCTGTTATCTTAACGGGTTTATCTTGAATACCCATGATAATGTAGGCATCACGGTTACTTAAATTATTTGCCATGCAAATTATATCATGGAGAAGGTCTCCCTTTTTCTTGTTTTTATCCTTTTCGCTTTGACCTTCATAGAAATATGGTTTTTCTTTAAAATCCCAATATTCCCCTTCTGTCTCTTGATAATAAAACTCTCTTACAATTTCATCTAATTGATCATTTGTTAACAATTATAATTACTCCCTATAAACTATAATTCCTTTTTTGAAAATCCTGATTTATAAAGTTTCCTATACTTTAGATAACAAGAATTTTTGAGCACATATTCTTCACTGACATTTGGAATAAACACATGAAAACTATTTTCAAAATTTTCCTTATCAAAAAATAAAATCCTATTTCCTATTGGCATTTCATCAGTTATTTTTAAAAAGATTGCTTCAACTTCATAATAGCAGCTCTCGTAAATCCCGATACTAATATAGTCTTCGATAATTCCACTAACAATTTTTTCAAAATATAACTGACCATTATTAGACTTATCATTGCAATTTGCTCGACTAAATTGTTGATATATATTGTCAATGTTATTTTTATCAAAAAAATGAATTGTATCGTTCTTTAAAGAAGTACTATCAAAAAGAAATTTCTTAAATTGTTTTCCTAAAAGGTGACCTCTATGGACAATATTGTTATGAGGAATACCATCATTTGTCGTATAGTAATCTGATAAATCTTCTTTTAATAAAGCCTGCCTTGGAAATTTCACCTTCCAACCTACATATCTATTTTTTCTTTGCAAATTACCTATATCTTTACGATTGTAATTTAGTGTTATTTTTTTATTAATATCAATAGGGTGAAAGCCATCTGAACTATTTAGAAATTCAATTTTATCGATTAGATGAGGAATTTTAGGTGTTAATTCATAATAGTTTCCTTTTAACCAGATACACCCTAAAATATCTGAAAACTGTTGCAAAGAAATTAATTCATTTTTACCTCTTATTCCAAGTCTTTTAAGAACTTCCGTTTCTTTCATTGTAACTCTCTCTTACCTCCCTACTCTCAGCGGTTCAATAACCTCTTCAATGAGCTTGGTGTAGGCTTCTTTGATGTGTCTTTTGTAGCTGAGCGGGTTGAGGGCATCAGCTGTTTCTGCTTTGTAGTCTTTATAGCGTTGGCTCTTAGTAAGCTGGCTTTCGCCAGATTGCTTCTTAGCACCCTTACGATAGTGTTGGACATAGTAACGAAGTTCATCGAGTCCAACATACCATTCTCTGGCAAATCGTTTGAGATGGTCGTCGATAATGGCTTCAATCATACTGTCCAAGACGCCAGTGATAGATTGTCCTTGGTAATCTTTAGGATTGGCTTGGACTTCTTTCCACAGGTTTCGTATGATTTCGGCTAATTTTGGATTGGTGCGTTCCAGACTCTGGATGTAGTTATCAACCGTTTCGATATCTTTGTCACTGAGGGCCTGTGGACTATCCTCTTCCTGCTGAATCATACTTTGAATCAGGGTCAGGATGTAGGCATAGTTAATCTCGTCGACTTGGACTGATTCCAGTTCGTAGTGGATGTCAAAGAGATTATCATCACCATCGTCTTCTGCTCGGCTTTTGAGCTCTGCTAGGATATTTTGATAGATTCCCAGATAGGTTTCGAGCTTTTCATCTGATAGGCCTGTCTCCGCATAGATAGCCACTTCATCGTATTCGCTATAGACACGGATAGATGCCAGATACTTGTCAAAGGTTTGGTAAGCCTTGGCAATGCGACGGAGTTGTGGGCTAGTGGCCTGCTCAATCGTGATGACATAGTTTTCCACATCTTCCACTTTTACTTGAAAGTCTATCCAGGCTTGGATGAAGTTAGCTTTTTCTTCTGCCCAGTCTGGGGCAGTAACGTCATTTTCACCACCGTTTGAGTAGAGCTTAAGGGCATTATCCACAGCCTCTTTAAAGGCCTCTGGTCTTTGGAAGGTGATGATATGGCCATAACGCTTTTTACTGTAAAAGATGCGGTTGGTACGGCTAAAGGCTTGAATCAAATCCTGTGGACGCATGGGCTTACGGTCAATGAAGAGAGTGGATAGACATGGGGCATCAAAACCTGTCAAAAGACGGTCAACGACGATGACCAAATCCAACTGCTCATTGCGAGGAATGTATTTGTCTAACTTTCTGGCTAAACGATTATTGATATCCGTGTTAAAGCCACGCAAATCAGCCATAGTAAAATGGGTACCGAACTCCTGATTGTAGTCGCCCATGACCTGTTTCATGTGGTCTTGGTAGTCGATAGATTCTTCTTCATTTTCCGACACAGAGTAGGTGACCGTCACCTTTGGAAAGTCGGGTAGCACGCGCTTAGCTCGCTCTGACACTTTGACACGTTCCTGTCCTGCCTTGATACTCTTGAGCAGATTGTAATAGGCCTGGGCTTGTGGAATGGACTTAACCGTTAAGATAGCCTCGTAGGTCTTGCCCACACCATTTGGAAAGCCCAACTGTTGATAACTTTTGTTTAGGATAGCATCCAAGACTTCTAGCATGTGCTCTTTATCTTCATAGACAGAGTCAGGAAGATTTTTTTCAGGAATAGGCGAAATAATAGTATTCCGATAGTCCACCTTGAATCCCAGAACTGCTCCGTCATGGATGGCTTCTTTGACCGTATACTCGTGTAGGCGTTCGCCATATTGTTGGTGGGTGGTTTGTGCCAAATCGCCTAATTGCTTGCGTTTATTTTCCTTGAAAATCGGTGTACCAGTAAAGCCATACCAGAGCGAATTGTGGAAAAATCCCTTGATGTCTTTTTGCGTCTGAGGCGTGACCGCTCGGTGACACTCATCCACAACGAAAGCTACACGGAGGTCCTTGATTTTTCCCGAATCCTTTTGGTATTTACCCTCTCCAAACTTACGCATCATGGTTGTGATTTTCTGGATAGTCGTCACAATCACTCGCTTATCATTTCCTGCCAAACGCTTGACCAAATCATGGGTATTGTCTGTTTCGTCGATGTCAATGACATCATTGGCCGCATAAGAGAGAAAGGACGAGGTCGTCTGCTGGTCAAGGTCCCTACGGTCGACGACAAAGATGGTCTTTTGGATAGCTGGGATCTGCAAGAGGTTGCGAGCCACCTTGTAAGAGGTTAGGGTCTTACCAGAACCTGTGGTATGCCAGATATAGCCTGATTCCTGACGACGAGAGGCATCTTGAACAGACTCGATGGCATGGATTTGATAGGGACGTAAGAGGATGAGGGCTTTTTTACTATCATCAATAACGGAGTACTGCATCACCATCTGATGGGCACGTGGAATAGACAAGACTTCGTGGGCAAAGTCCATGAGACTGGTCATGGGTTTATTATCTTTATCCACCCAAGATGTTAAGAATTGTTTATTAAGCTTATCCTCTCGTGCAGCTGCGATATAACGTGTATCTACTTTATTCGTCACAACAAACATCTGCAAACTGGAATAAATGCCCCGGAACTTTCCTTCACGGTCATACTTTTTGATTTGATGAAAGGCATCCAAAAAGGCCACACGAGGACTCTTGAGCTCGATATGGATAAGAGGAAGGCCATTGATCATCAGCGTCGTATCTAATCGACGGTCCTGATCTTGTGGATAAGCCTTGTCACGTTCAACTTGATTGACCACTTCGTAACTGGATTTTCCAGCAGCAATATTATCACGCCAGATGACAGAAAGTCGGATAGTCCCAAGGCTAGCATCTTCACGCTGTACCTCGACTTTAGCAATACCATTTTCACCTGCCAACCACTTAGCAGCTTCATAATAGTTAATGAAGCTAAGCTGGTTCTTGATTTGGCGCTTCTCCTGCTTAGTCAAGGGATGGTCAGCGAGTAGGGCAACGTTATTTTGCGCTAACTTATCAAAAAAATTGTCCCATAATTGATCTTCATTTTTTAAGTCTGGGCGGTAGGTCCACTGGCTCTCACCAGAGGTTAATTGCTCGATTAATTGACGTTCTATCTCAAGTTCTGGAGTAACTGCTGGCATGACTTATCCTTTCAATATTGTCGTAATCCCTTACATTATAGCATTTTCACGGGTTCTTTCATAGTTTTGGAAAATTTTGAATAAAAAAACACAGCTTGGTGCCATGTTTTTATCATCTATTTATTCTCCCCGATGAATCGTAAACCCTGTGGCTTGCTGGTTAGCCATGATGGTCATGTCTGAAATCTGGACACGTCGTGGTTGTTTGGTGACGTAGAGGACTGCTTCCGCAATATCTTGGGCTTGGAGGGCTTCCAAACCTTGATAGACCTTGGCTGCCTTGTCCTTGTCACCGTGAAAGCGAACTTGAGAAAAATCCGTCTCAACGATACCGGGCTGAATGGTTGTCACCTTGATGTCTGTCGCAATGGTATCAATACGCAAACCATCGCTGAAAGTTTTCACTGCGGCCTTGGTAGCTGAGTAAACGGCGGCGCCCGCGTAGGCATAGATGCCTGCTGTAGAGCCCATATTGATGATATGGCCCTCATTGGCAGCTACCATACTTGGCAAAATCTGACGTGTCACCATCATCAAGCCCTTGACATTGGTGTCGAGCATGGTCAGTAGATCCCACTCTTCATAATCTTGATAGGCTGTTAGGCCTAGTGCCAGGCCTGCATTATTGACCAAGACATGGACTTGCCCCACACTTTTGAGAATGGCTTGGCAAACATCCTTGACCATGTCCATATCGGTAACATCCAGTGCAAAAGTCCAAACTTTTTGATTGGGATAGGTTGCTTGGAGCTCTTCTTTCAAGGCTTGAAGACGCTCCACACGGCGACCTGTTAGGATGACATTCCCCCCCTCTTTAGCAAAGGCACGCGCCGTTGCTTCGCCAATTCCTGATGTTGCTCCTGTAATAAGTACGTTTTTAGGCATGATATCCTCCACTCCTATAGTTCAGCTGACCCTAATCGTTATTTGTCAATTCCCCCAACTTCTTGATAAAATCAGGAAGTTCAAGCTTGGGCAGGCTAGATTTCTTGTTCCCTGACTTCCAAAATATCCAGAGTAATTGGTTGAAACCATCTTGAAGAATCTTTTTTTGTTGGTCAGTAAGATTGCCAAATTCTTGCAACAGTTGACCTAGTTTAGGGAGAGTTTTTACCCCAATATCGTCTAGACTTTCAATTCCAGAATCAAGAATGGTATCAAAGAATAAGTCACAGACTAGCTTGAGTTGTTGATTTGGCAAGGTCTCAATCCACTCTTGGAAGGTCTCTTTTAAGCGTTGACTCAGGTCTGTGGGCTGGTCCACATAAACAAAATCGCTTCCTTCCAGGTCAACCTGCCAAAGCAAAACATTGTGTTGAGCAATGCCTATACCATCTGCTGCTACAAGCTTTGCGACCTTGTCCCAATAAAGCATGACTCCTACAACAGAATCCTGAGGTCTGATAAGAGTCATCTTGGGTTTTAACTCTTGGTAAGAAGGCTTCACTAAGAGAGACTTCATCAAGCCCGGAGAATCCAGAAGCAAGAGCTCTGCTATTTGCTCCCGTAGAGCAGTCGAGCTTTGAACAGCCGAATAGAGGGCAAGATTGCCACCCTTGGAATGTCCAGAAACAGTGACATGGCCACTGAGGTTTGGCAAGTGCTCAGACAGAAAGGCAATAGCTGAGCGATGGGCTGGAATTTCTCGACTGTAGGTCAGCTGAAAATCCTCCTTCCAGCCAATGACACTATCATCTGTCCCACGAAAGACAAGCTGCTGGTAGTCCAATTCAGGCAAGCTGAAAATCATGGCTGCAAATTGCTTTTCGACTTCCTTGTCCAAGACACTACAGTAGTCACTTAGATTAAGTCCAGCGAAACGCCTAGACCTGACCATGGCTTCAGCCAAATCTACCCGTTCCTTAGTCACCATGAAGCTGTAGTCTGGAGTTAAGTCCTTCCCTTCAGCATAATCATGTAAATTGATGGTCTTCTTTAAATCACTTGCTGAGAGCCATTTTTCATAAGTCAGGTATCCAATCTCATTGATGCAAACCTTATCCAAGATATTGAGAGGCTCTTGATCAAAGGTAAGCTCCTTGACCTTTTCAAGATAATCGATTAGATTGGGCATAGTAATCTCCTTGAAGTCTTTCTTACTTTGATTTTACTAGAATTTTCACAAAATTGTTAGTGAAAAATGTGATATGATAAGAGAGATTATTTATTAAGAAAAGGAAACTTATGACTATTTCACGATTTTACCGTATCTTACTAGCTCTTTGTGGGTTTATGGGAGTCTCTATCCAAATCCATGACGATGGTTGGGGTATGCTGCTCTACTACACTGTTTTGTCCAATATTCTGGTCTTCTCTAGTTTGATTTTCTTTATCTTCTATGACTTCAAAAAAGGAGATGCTACAACTAACACCAAACTCCTCCGCTACAAGGGTGGCGTAACCATGGCCATCCTCATCACAGGAGTTATTTACCACATCCTGCTAGCACCTATTACAGAACCTGAAAAATACTGGACAGTAAGGAATTTCTTGGTTCACTATATTGTACCTTGGGGGTTGGTACTTGATACTCTCACTTTCGATGCTAAGAAAGCCTATCGTCTGCGCGAACCACTTTACTGGTCCCTATTCCCACTGTCTTACTTCGCCTTTGCCCTTCTAAATGGCTTGGAGCTAAAACTCCCAATCCCAGGTGCCAAAGATAGTCCTTTTGCCTACTTCTTTATCAATGTCAATAAATTTGGTTGGAACAAGGTCATGATAAACGTCCTGGTCATCAGTGCTGGATACATTGCTGTTGGCTATCTCTTATTCTTCTTGAAAAAATTTATCGGACGCAAACCGGCATAAAATACAAACTGAGCTCCCAAACGGAACTCAGTTTTTTCTATTTCAACAAGCCTAATTTATCAAAAGTCTTATAGAGGCCATCAGATTCAACATCGTCTGTTACAAAGTCTGCCATAGCTAAGATTTCTGGACCACCATTTCCCATGGCAACACCAATCTCACAGTATTTCAACATAGGGATATCAATCTTGGCATCACCAAAAGCAATAGTGTCCGATTGCTTGGCTCCCAAATGCTCCAAAATGACATCAATAGCATGAGCCTTGCTATTATCCTTAACACCTAAATCACCAAACAAGGCTGTTTCACCTCGACCTCCCCAAGTATGGGCTTCAAGCTGTGGAAAAGCTTCTTTCGAATCTAGATGGTCCTGATAGAATTCCAAAACGAAACTGACCTTGTTTAGCTCGTCACGATAGAGCTCCCCACTATACTGAAGTCCATGAAGAAAATCTTCTGGTTTCTTACCAGCGACAGACTCTTCTGACTGCCCCTTTTGAATGGCGTAAGTCTTAAGTGTCTCACGCGCCCGCTCCTGAAAATCAGAACTAGCAAAGAGACCATTATTGCTCTCAAGATAAAAGGCTAGATAACGTTCGGTCAACCAATCCACAACCTTAGCAGCGTCTTCCTTGGAAATCAGCTCATGCATAAGGAATCTGGCCATGATGCTCCACATAAGAGCCATTGCCACCCATCATCCCATCCAAGCCAATGTCCCATAATTCTGGTTGCATTTCTGCCTTGCTACGACCAGTACAAACATAGATCAGATGACCGTTTTCACGGGCCTGACGAATAGCCTTTACGGCTGATTCTGGAATGTGATTATGATAATCTACCAATGTCCCGTCAACATCCAAAAAAAATAAGTTTTGACATGATATTACCTCAAGTATTCTTTTCCCTTATTATAGCCTTATATTGATTTAAGAGATACTATTGTCCTTGAACAAACTGATACTATTCTACGATAGTATGCTTCTCAATCCAATGCATTGCTATTTCGCATGAAAGAAGCTATCATGAAAATATGAACGATTTAAAAACATTACTGAACCATTTGCCCTATAAACTAGCAGCCTATGATGTCACAGGAACCTTTCTCTACGACAATGATGGCGCTGACGGTAGTTTCTTCCCCCGTGAGCCTGAAAATCTGCCTGATTGGATCATGTCTGAAGTTCTAGCGTCTCCTACCAAAGAAAGAAGTTATCAGATTCCAACTGACAGTTTTGATCAAATACTCATCCAGACCTACCAAGCTGCTATCGACAACGAAGGAAAGGTCCTAGGATTTTGGGAAACTATTTATGATTTGAAGCAACCTCTCAAGACCTATCTGGATAACTCTGCTCAAGCTCTTGCCGCCTGGTCTGATACCACTAGTGGTGCTAGTTTTAAGGAAAAAGCCGACAAATAAGGCTAAAAATCCGTCTTAAATAAATGAAATATTCACTTAATTCACAACTAATCACCTAGTAATACCTTCATTAAATCAGTTTGAGCTAGTATTACTAAGCTTTTAAAAAATAAGTCACTTTAATATCTCTCACAGAATTTACAAACACTCTATTTTGCATTTTTACGCTATTTAATGTAGAATGAGAAGTGATGAGAAAAAGAATTAAACCGATCGTTGTTTACGTGGTTCTAGCTCTTTTAGGATTAGCATTAGTTATTGCAAACATTCACAATACGTCTAAACAGCAGGCGCATCTCGAGAATGTGAAATCTGCTATTCCTTCTGCTACTACACCAAAAACAACAACCAGTAGTACGTCTGACAGTTCCGATGAGGAGCTGATACTTAATCCCATTATTGACCTCTCGGGTTGGCAACTTCCTCAGGATATCGATTACGATGTCTTGTCAAATCATATTTCTGGTGCTATTATCCGCGTCTTCGGTGGATCACAGATTAGTAAGGATAGCAATGCCGCCAGCTCAAATGGGGTTGACAAATCTTTTAAAACACATATCAAAGAACTCAAAAAACGTGACGTTCCAGTTGCCGTCTATTCCTACGCCCAAGGTACTTCCGTCAAAGAGATGAAGGAAGAAGCTCGTATTTTCTACAAAAATGCTTCTCCATACAAACCTACCTATTACTGGATTGACGTTGAAGAGGAAACCATGTCTAACATGGAGGAAGGTGTCCAAGCCTTTCGTGCTGAACTCAAACGTCTGGGAGCTGAGAAGATTGGCCTCTATATTGGTGCCTATTTCATGCTTGAGCAAGAAGTTTCAACCAAAAACTTCGATGCCGTTTGGATTCCAGCCTATGGTGCCGACTCGGGCTACTATGAGGCTTTGCCAAATACTGAAATCGACTATGACCTTCACCAGTATACGTCACAAGGAAACCTCCCTGGTTTCAACAATATCCTAGATCTTAATCAAATCAATCCTGAGAAAAACAAACGTAAAACCTTTGAAAAACTCTTTGGAAAGATTAAGAAAAAAACAACTAAAAATAAGAAGACTACTTCGACAAATTCATCAAGTAGTGATTAAAAACCAGTGTTTCAGACATTGGTTTTATTCTTGCCCAAATTGACTTAGGCGTGTTTGGACGAATGTGTTATAATGGAAAGTAGAAATTTAAAACTTCGAAAAGGAGATAACATAATGGCTAAGAAAGGCAAAGTCAAGAAGACCTTGGTTGACCAAATTCTTGATAAAGCTAAAATTGACCATGATAGCTTATTCTTCAATGGTTTAGAAGGGGAGCTTCCAGAAGATGTGGCGCGTGAGAGCATTTATAAAACCCTAGCCCTTAAGGGAGATAAGACAGGACCAGTCATCGGCATCGTCCCTATCACCGAACACCTGTCCGAAAAGAAATTAGCTAAAATTTCAGGGAACAAGAAAGTTCAAATGATTCCACAAAAGGATCTCCAAAAAACAACTGGCTATGTTCACGGGGCTAACAACCCAGTGGGAATTCGTCAAAAACACAATTTTCCCATTTATATCGATCACTCTGCCCAAGAAGCAGGTTTTCTTATTGTCTCAGCTGGAGAGATTGGGCGTTCTATCCGTATCAATAGTCAAGAACTTGCTGATTTTGTTAATGCTGAATTTGCTGATATTAAGGAGTAATCATGAAACTGTATTTTGTACGCCACGGTAAAACCGAGTGGAACTTGGAAGGCCGCCTTCAAGGTTCCAAGGGAGACTCGCCTTTGCTTAAAGAATCTATCGAACAAGTACGTGAGTTAGGTCACTATCTCAGTGACACACATTTTGACTTGGTCTTCTCAAGTGACTTACCACGTGCTAAAAAGACTACAGAGCTCATCATGGAGTCTCAAAAACCTAAATCTAAGGTTACCTACACTAAAGCTTTGCGTGAATGGCAACTTGGCAAACTGGAAGGGCAAAAAATTGCACTCGTTCAGGCTATCTATCCCAAAGAAATGGATGCCTTCCGTCATAACCTAGCCAACTTCCGTGCTAATGACTTCCAAGCTGAGTCTGTCTACCAGACAACCAAACGTGTAGCCGAATTTGTCAAAACACTTAAAGATAGTGAGGCTAAAAATGTCCTCATCGTCGGTCACGGAGCTAACTTAACGGCTTCTATCCGTACACTCCTTGGTTTTAAACCTGGTCTTCTTCGTAAGGCAGGAGGTCTTGACAATGCTTCTGTCACTATTCTCGAAACCAATGATTTCGAGCACTTCACTCTTAAATGTTGGAATGATACATCTTATATGGATGAACAAAACAAGATTAACTAAATCATTGACTGACTTCATAAGACAAGCGGTCCTTAACAGGGTCGCTTTTTAGCAGTCAAAAAGCCCTTAAATCTATTACTTTAAGAGCTTCACTTCCATTATTTCCACTTCGGTTCATCTGGCAAACAATCTAATTCGACACCAAAGTCTCGGGCCAAGTCCTCTAGTTCATTTTCAAAATCGTCTAATTCCTGTGAGACAAGATCATACTGTCCTTCAGACAATAAACGCTTAAAACGAAGACCTCGACTCAAAATAAATTCCACGTCTATTTTGACAGTTCTATGAACATGTTCCCGATAGTTATTAGCAAACCCTCTTTGCTTTTCTTCAGCATTAAGATGGTCCTCTAAGGCATAATAGGAATCTCAGGCAACTCGCTTCATCTGCTCCGCATCTCTAACACCCTCAAATAGATCATCTCGTTTGGCGTTGAACGCTTCTACCTCTTTTGTCAAAGCATCACGCTCAGTACTTAGTGCTTCAATATCATATTTTAAGTTATCCGTTTCCACCATTTCACTTCTCCCTTTATCACATTCTAGACAATAAAACGGCCTCGTTAGGCCGTTTTATTTATCTGCCATATTTCATACGAAGAATCTTTTCCTGGTTCGCATCCAAACGAAGGAGAATAACCACCTTATCAATACTAATATTGCTCTCAAGAAGACGTTCAGCTGCCATCATAAGACCATTGTTAATACCCAGTTGAAGCACTGGATTTTCTTTATCGTTAATATCAAAGATATATTTATTATTTGGAAGATCGAAAAGGACTTTCACAGCTCCAAAGAGTTGCTCAAAACTATCGATTTCCAAGTCAAAGACTGGTTTCGTACCTGGTTTAAGGCTACGTCCACGGTGGTTGAACCACATAGAATGCCAGCCGCCGTTAAAGGCACCCATAACGTCATTGTCGTATGAATCTCCGACGTAGAGAGTCGTCGATGGATTCATATCAAATTGTTCAGCCGCAAGATTGAAGATTTCCTTTTCAGGCTTTTGGAATCCTGTCGCCTGACTGACGATGACACGTTTGGGATCCACGTAATCGTATAATCCCAACTTCTTGACTTTCTTAAGTTGATGCTCTGTTGGTCCATTGGTAATAATACCCATAGGAACATTTTTTTCCTTGAGGAAATCAAGAGTCATGCGCATTTCATCAAGCATAGTAATGTTTTCCAACTCATGCTCGTAAACCTCTTGGAAATGGTTACCCGTTTCTTCATCAATTTCACGGTAGCCAAACTCCAAAAGGGTCTCTTTACAGCGCCAAAAACGGAAATACTCAGTTGTCCACTCACCGGCCATTACACGTGGAAAACCGATGTCAGAATAGTGGCGGAAACGAATGTAGGCCTGATTCATATGGGTTATATCAAAGTCAGGGAAACATTTTTCCATGGCAATACGATAAGGTGCCTGTTGGTCATAAATAGTATCGTCAACGTCAAAAACAATAGAAGTAATCATCTGTCCGTTCTTTCTTATATCATTCTCTTGCCAGAGACTTAGCAAACTAGAAGGTCCGATAACTAAACTGATGAAGCAGTCAGCCCCTAAGACTAAGTCTTGCAAAAGTTGCTTTAAGTCAACTGTCTATAAGCAATCATGCATATCTTTTTTTGACTAGCATGAAATTGCCCAAACAGTCTTATTATACCGTTTTTGCCCTCTTATTTCAATTTTTGAGCAAAATTAGGAAAATATTATTCGTGATTTCCAGTATTTCAGATAGAAAAAAGGTTTGAAACATGATATTCCAAACCTTAGGTATCTTTTTATCATCAGATGATTATTTAATTTCTTTAAAGGTCATTTTTTGTTTCACTTCACCCTGACCACCTTTGGCAATCTGGTAATAGAAATCCTTTGATGTGAAATGGTTGCCATAAGCAAAGACCTTATTGTACTGCCATTGTGACAATTGATTATCCTCTTTTTTACCGAGAGTCAAAGTTGTTTTTGTCACGTTATATTCCCATTTAGCTGTTTGGTCACTATAGGCTTTGTCAAAATCAGTCTGGCTCTTAGCGGCATTAACCACTGTCGTACGGTCCTGACTCACTAGTGCCTTGTTACCACCCTCTTGGAAGGCTACATACATGACACGATTATTAACCTCACCATTTAAAGAACTTGAATATTGGTAAACCTTACCAGGTACAACACTATCCAAATGGTGTGACCCCCAGTAATAGAAGACACTAAAACCAGCTCCCGTAACCAAGAGGCAAGCAAGTACAACACTAATAATGATATTTCTCTTTGACATGCTTGACCTCTCTCTATTCGTCACCAGTTAGGTCAGAGGAATTTGCCTCTGAGTCTGTTTCAGTACGACTTGATGAACTTGAACTCATGCGTGTTTCTGTTTGAGAATCATCACTTGATGAAGCTTTTGATTCAGATGATGTTTCAGTGCTTGATGATGAACTTTCTTTTTCTTTATAAACATCAACGTTGAAGGTCCACTTATCACCCTTGTAAGTTACCTTAATTTGGGCATATTTTGCCTTGATAAGCTCTGACATTTTGCCACCCTTGTTAAGGGTGTCGTAAATCTTCTCAGCGAGTGCTTTGGCATTGGCTTCAGTTCTGGCACCATCTTTAGGACCATTAGCAATGTCTTCATCTTTAGCAGTTTCGCCTTGACGGTAAAGCGCTGTTCTTTCAGTGTCCTTCTTAGCATCAGCATTCAGATCATTCTTATCATCTACATGTGAGAAGAATTTCCATGTAGGTCTACCTGAGCGTTTTTGTTGATAAATATTTGAAACTTCTTCTTGAACCTTGTCTTGGAAAGCATCCTCAGTCAATTCTTTCTCTTTAGAAGTATCTGTACTTGCTTTACTTTCACTGCCACTTGCTGTTGAGCTTGATGCAGAAGAGCTTGTTGAGCTTGATGAAGCATCTTTAGATTCTGATGATGAAGAAGAACTTGTTGAACTTGATGAAGCGTCTTTAGATTCTGATGATGAAGAAGATGACTCCTTACTTTCTTTAGAATCTTTATCTTTATCGCTATTATTGTTATTGGAGAATGAAATGCTGTTATCAGAATTATCTGGAGCGTAAATCATTGTATTCTTAGAGTGGTCATCAGATACAAAAGTACTATTATTGATAATCACTCGGTTATTATCGCCATAATAGTTGTTGATAACAATCTTAGAATGTGCACAACGGTGACCATTACCAGTCACATGATAACCTGCTGGTACATCACCATCACGTTTTAAAATAAGGACATCACCAGCAAAGATAAGATCAATATTCTGAATATTGTTATCGTAGGCTAATTTTTCAATAGAGATTCCCGTCGCTTGAGAGATTCCCCACAAGGTATCACCCCATTGAATTACATATTTTTGACCATCTAACTGTTGTGGATTGATGTTCTGAGTTGTCAAATTATTTGTAATTTGTTGCGGTGTGCTGGCAATCCAGTTTGTAATATCTGCAGCGTGAGCACTTGTTTGATTTTGATAAAAGCCATCTGCTAACACAGATACCGTAGGTAGCCCAATAGGCGCTAGTAAAGCGCCAAGCATCACAGCTTTACCAACATAATTTTTCTTTTTCATTGTATATTCTCCTTAATTTCATACGAATCCTACCCTGCTATTATACACTTTTTTATTATATTTGTCAATAAATTATATAACTTCCTAATCAATCATTAATTCAAGTTAGCTATTTTTCTTAAAAATAAAGGGCTTTCCCCTTTATTTATCTGACATTTAGTCATTTGTCCTATCTTTAGAAGGTGATTTATGATACAATATTTACGACTATTTTATGGAGGACTAACATGTCAAATCAACACATGGAAGAATTGAACGATCAACAGATTGTCCGTCGTGAAAAAATGGCGGCCTTGGCTGAACAAGGAGTCGATCCTTTTGGTAAGCGATTCGAACGCACAGCTACATCTGGTCAATTAAAAGAAAAATACGCTGATAAAACAAAAGAAGAATTGCACGAAATCAATGAAACTGCTACTATAGCAGGTCGTTTGATGACTAAGCGTGGTAAAGGTAAAGTTGGCTTTGCCCACATCCAAGATCGCGATGGTCAAATCCAAATCTATGTACGTAAAGATGCTGTCGGTGAAGAAAACTACGAAATCTTCAAGAAAGCTGACCTTGGTGACTTCCTCGGTGTCGAAGGTGAAGTTATGCGTACAGATATGGGAGAACTTTCTATCAAGGCTACTCATATTACACACTTATCTAAAGCTCTTCGTCCATTGCCTGAAAAATTCCACGGACTTTCAGACGTTGAAACCATCTACCGTAAACGTTACCTCGATTTGATTTCTAACCGTGAAAGCTTTGACCGCTTTGTCACACGTTCAAAAATCATTTCTGAAATCCGTCGCTACCTCGATGCTCAAGGTTTTCTTGAAGTCGAAACACCTGTTCTTCACAATGAAGCTGGGGGTGCGGCTGCCAAACCATTTATTACACACCACAATGCACAAAACATTGACATGGTGCTTCGTATCGCGACTGAGCTCCACCTCAAACGCCTCATCGTTGGTGGTATGGAACGTGTTTACGAAATCGGACGTATCTTCCGTAACGAAGGTATGGATGCCACTCACAACCCTGAATTCACATCTATCGAAGTTTACCAAGCTTACGCTGACTTCCACGATATCATGAACTTGACTGAAGGTATCATCCAACACGCTGCTAAAGTCGTTAAAGGTGACGGACCTATCAACTATCAAGGAACTGAAATCAAGATTAACGAACCATTCAAACGCATCCACATGGTTGATGCAATCAAGGAGATTACTGGCGTTGACTTCTGGCAAGATATGACTTTGGACGAAGCTAAAGCTATCGCTGCTGAAAAGAATGTTCCAGTTGAAAAACACTACACTGAAGTTGGTCACATCATCAACGCCTTCTTCGAAGAATTCGTTGAAGAAACCTTGATTCAACCAACATTCGTTTACGGTCACCCAGTTGCTGTATCACCACTCGCTAAGAAAAACCCAGAAGACCCACGCTTCACTGACCGTTTCGAACTCTTCATCATGACTAAAGAGTACGGAAATGCCTTCACCGAATTGAACGACCCAATCGATCAATTGTCACGTTTCGAAGCACAGGCTGCTGCTAAAGAACTCGGTGATGACGAAGCAACAGGTATCGACTACGACTACGTTGAAGCCCTCGAATACGGTATGCCACCAACAGGTGGACTCGGAATCGGTATCGACCGTCTCTGCATGCTTCTCACTGATACAACAACCATCCGTGATGTCTTGTTGTTCCCAACGATGAAATAATAAAAATATCCCATTATTTGACTAATGGGATATTTTTATATGAGGTATAAACGTGTTCAAAAACTGAAGTCCCTTTTTAAGAAAGAATAAACTGTGGTTGAACATTCTGAGACGAAGAAAGAAGAAAGTCAATTCGACTTTTCCATAGATCGCACAGATTATTTTTTCTACCAAGCACTTGTATTTTTTTCTGAAGAAAATGATATTCCTTCAGAAAAACTCAGCAAATCAGATATGCTACAGATTAGTAAAAGAGCTGCTTTTCATCTCAGTATCTTCGTCGCCTGGCTAGCAAAACATGATTTTCTGAATCCCCAAATTGATGGATTTAATCTTAAGGGTATATAAAAACTCAAGAATGAAACGATTACAGGTACAGACTATCTCTTTAAACATCTTGATAAAAAACTCTATTCAACTGATATCAGTGACATACTCCTTCCCTTCATCTCTGATTTTTATGAAGATTTTATGGATTTTTACTATACTGTCTTGGTTGATGATGTTGCTAGAACTGAATTTGACTGGAAGATCTATCACTTGGTTGAAGATGATATTGATGAGATGTTTAGTCAATATCAGACTCACATCAGACAATAAGAAAAACGCTTTTCTCAAAACGAGAGAAGCATTTTCTTATTTCCAAAATTTTGCTTTTGATATGCCGACCCAAGCTGACAAACAAGCAAGGGCTACTACGGCATAGATAGCGTATTGTTTCGCAGGATAAATCCATGCTTTGTTTTCTTCATGCCAGCGAGACTTCCAGAGGCCGATGTAATCTCCGGTCATTCCAGGATTTTTAAGGCGCTCCATGTAATTGGCAGGTAGGTTATCAGGCTGATTCATCTGCACGTTAATGATAAAGATAAGCAAAGCAACCACGATGACAACTACGAGTGCCAGGGTAATCTTTTTCTTCACTGTTAGTTGAGAGGCTTTCAATTATTTTTATCCCCCATATAGTAATATATGTACTCCTATACTTTAGTATAAAAAGTAGGGATACAACATTAATGACTAAAAAGTCAATACCTTTCGAAACCTTGCACATCTTCTTCATAGTGCTATAATAAAACTGTCAATCTGCTCAGAGATAAAGCTATTTCTGTGCAGATGTGACTTAGAAAGAGGTGTTTATGACATCTTTAAAAAAGGTTTCCCTTTCGGAGGTAAACCAATCAATTGATACACCAAATAATAATCGTTTTTGGCAAAACCTTAAGGCTTTCTTGGGACCTGGGGCACTTGTGGCCGTGGGATACATGGATCCAGGAAACTGGATTACTAGTGTCGTCGGTGGGGCGACCTACAAATACAGCCTACTCTTTGTCATCTTAATTTCATCATTAATCGCTATGCAGTTGCAACAAATGGCTGGGAAATTAGGGATTGTGACCCAAATGGACCTAGCTCAAGCGACTGCCTATCACTCGCCTAAATGGTTGCGATACACGCTTTGGGTAGTCCTAGAGCTAGCCTTAATGGCCACGGACTTGGCTGAAGTGCTTGGTTCTGCCATCGCACTAAACCTACTCTTTGGTATTCCAATCATGGTAGCCATCCTAGTAACGGTCCTAGACGTCTTTTTACTCCTACTCATCATGAAGCTAGGGTTCAAAAAAATCGAAGCTATCGTTTCAACCTTAATTTTGACAATATTGGTTATCTTTGTCTATCTGGTAGTTTTGTCTGAACCGAGTATTACGGGGATTCTCGAAGGATATCTCCCTACACCAACTCTCTTCGAGACTCATGCCGCTGGACATACCAACCAGTTAACTTTGGCACTTGGGATTGTGGGGGCGACCGTTATGCCACATAATCTCTATTTGCACTCGTCCTTGTCTCAAACGCGTAAGGTTAACCATTCTGATGGTGATGATGTAACAAAGGCTGTACGTTTCATGACCTGGGATTCAAACATCCAGCTGACTTTGGCCTTTGTGGTAAACTCCCTCCTCTTGATTTTGGGGGCTGCTCTCTTCTTTGGTCACGCTTCTGATATTTCAGCTTTCTCGCAAATGTACAATGCTCTTCAGGACTCCAAGATTGCCGGTGCGATAGCTAGTTCGACACTTTCAACTCTCTTTGCCTTGGCTCTCTTAGCTAGTGGACAAAATTCTACAATTACAGGGACCTTGACTGGTCAGATTGTTATGGAGGGCTTCCTCCACATGAGGTTACCGCAGTGGGTAATTCGTTTATTCACACGTCTCTTCGCCTTGCTACCTGTTATCGTTGTAGCTATTCTCTACGGTGATCAAGAAAAGACTCTGGATCAACTCTTGGTTTATTCACAAGTTTTCCTCTCACTTGCCTTGCCGTTCTCTATTTTCCCTTTGATTTACTATACTTCTAAGAAATCACTTATGGGAAAACACGTCAATGCCAAGTGGAATACCTTCCTTGGTTACGCCATCGCTCTTGTCCTAACCATTCTCAATCTCAAACTTATCATTGATACGTTTTAAACAAAATAAGGCCAGCGCCATGCTGACCTTGTTTTAGTTTTTGAAGGCGTCAACGAGAACTTGGAATTCTTCGTTGCTAAGAGTAATTCCCTTGCCCATCTTGGTATGGTCTGGACTCCAAGTGCGGATATCGTACTTGGCTGGTGCTCCGTTAAAGCTCACACGATTAAGCTCCTTAGTCCACCCCTTATCATTCTCAGACAAGACCAAGAGTTTTTCTTCAATTTCAAATGAAAATTCTGCCATTTGCTTACCTCCACTAGCTTTATTCGTTTTTCTCTGTGAAAATTGTGTGTTTTAGAAAGAAGTTATCCACAAAATTTCACCTTTCATGCTATAATTATTTTATCAAGAAATGAAGGAAATGACCATGATAAACTTTTTAGAAGCGGTAAAGCATCAGCTTCATCAGTTTGTGGAAACAGGTCACAGCAAACCTATCCACCTAATGCAAAATCATCTTATTAACGATATCTATCGTGCTATTGATAATAACCAAATGGTCATGCTGACTTCTAATCAGAAGATCTATAAAGGCTACATCAATCGTTATGACAGCCAGCGTCAGGCTATCTTTATCGAGCAGGACAAAGTTATCAGCATGATTGAACTAAAAGGAATCAAACGTCTAAAAATCATATCACAACGAGGTTAAGTTTATCTGTTAACCTCGTTTTATTATGAGATTGACTATTTCAGAAGTGCTTGTTATAATAAGTTAACTATTGATTTACGAAAGGTTAACTAAAAATGACACAAAATCGTACACTGTCACTCATACTTCCCGCCTTCGGTGCTGCTATCATTGCTGCACTGGCTCAAATCATCATTCCGATTGGGGCAGTTCCCATTACTCTACAGACCTTTGCTGTCGGACTTGTTGCTGCCGTCCTTAAGCCAAGAGAGGCAACTCTTGCCGCTACCCTCTACCTTATCCTAGGTGCCATTGGTCTACCGGTTTTTGCAGGAGGTGGCGGTGGGCTTCAAACCTTCTTTGGTCCTTCAGCTGGCTATCTGCTTGCCTATCCTTTTTTTGCTCTTGTCACATCAGTACTGACTCATGCTAATACTCCTATCTGGAAAAGCTTTTTGGCTTTTGTTTTGGGAGATTCACTTGTCTTTGTCGGTGGTATCCTCAGCCTGCACTTTCTTGGAAAGATGGGTTGGTCTGCAGCTGTAGCTGTTGGTTTAACACCCTTTATCATTCCTGACCTCATTAAAGGTCTCATCGTCGCTTTGGTGACTAAGCCAGTCTTAAAAGCTCTTAAAAATCATAGTTACTTTAACTAAAAAAGATTGAAGACTTTGTTCGTGTAAACAGAATCTTCAATCTTTTTATTTTTCAAAATAAATGTCATAGTGCTTTGAACAAGCTGGATTAAAGGCACTGTGACAATTGGGACAGGCTACTACCTCTTGATATTCCTCGATCGTCATTTCGTACCTACAAACACCACAGATAAGGACCTTGTCCTGCTTGATCTGACAAGGATAAGCTCGAAATCTATGTTCCTCCAAGCTATCATGACACTGATAACAGGCATAATACTTCAGACAATCGAAGCATTTTAGGGCAACAATATCTAATTCTGTGTGATAATGCTGGCACCTGCTCTCATTATCTACCAAGAGACCATATATTTTTCTCGTCATTAGGCACGAACAGTCTTACTTGAACCGTCTTTTTGGTAGAGGTTAATCAAACCTTCTTTAGTTGAACGAATCATGTCACCAGGTTTAACTTCTTGTGGCACGGTAATAGTAAGAAGTTCCATTGGGTTTGGTGCACGGTCAATCTTATTACCATTAGCATCGTGAAGATCTTTGATCTCACACTCGAAATGACGAAAGCCTGGTCCGTAAAATTCAACGTGGTCACCTTCGAGGATAACGTTACGTTGACGGATTGTAGCTGTCATAGTTGCTGGATCAAAGTCTACGACTTCACCAACGAATTTGTATTGTGGAATCTTACGACGGGCACCAAAGAGTTGTTCGTTTTCTGTTGGAGTCTTGTAGTAGAAACCTGTTGCCAATTCACGTTGGGCAACTTTCCAGAGTTCGTTAATCAAATCATCTTTGATGGCATAAAAGGCTTCTGCACTTTCCATGTAAGCGTCACAGGCAGCCTTGTAACAGTTGGCAACTGTTGATACGTAGTGGACAGATTTCATACGACCTTCGATTTTCAGGCTATCAACACCATTATCGATAAGGTCTGGAATATTTTCAATCATACACATGTCAACGGCTGACATTGAGTACTCTTCAGGAACTTCACCGTGGATACTCTTTCGCTCTTGGCCGAATGGCATGTCGTAAAGGTCATATTTCCAGCGGCATGACTGTGAACAACCACCACGGTTGGCATCACGGTCTGACATGTGGTTAGAAAGGGTACAGCGACCTGAGTATGAGATACACATAGCACCATGGACAAATGCTTCAATTTCAAGGTCCGTACGTTTACGGATTTCAGCCAATTCTTCCATAGTAACCTCACGTGCTAAAACAACACGAGTCAAGCCATACTGTTTCCAAAAATGGAAGGTTTCAACGTTTGTCGCAGATGCTTGCGTTGACAAGTGGATGTTAAGGCCTGGAGCATAAGTTGAACAGATTTCAATCAAAGCTGGGTCAGATACGATAACGGCATCGAGTCCCATATCACGCAATTCACGGAACCACTCACCTGCACCTTTTTCATTTCCTTCGTGGGTAACCATGTTCGAAGCAACGTGCACATCGACACCACGAGCGTGAGCGTATTCGATACCTTCACGAAGTTCGTCCATGGTAAAGTTTCCGGCACGGCTACGCAAACCATAGGCTTGTCCACCAACGAAAACAGCATCTGCGCCGTAATTTACAGCGACTTTCAATTTTTCCAAAGTCCCAGCAGGTACCAGAACCTCTGGGCGTTTTTTAGTTGTAGTCATAATTTCTCCAATTTGCAAGATTGTCGATTTTTGTTTTTAGAAGTCTCCTTCGTTCCCTGAAAATGGAAAACTCTCAAACGAAGGAGGACATATTTTTATTTTACACGGTCAGGTTCATAATCATAGAAACCTGTGTCCAAACCACGGTTGGCTGGGTGTAATTTATGAATAGCCTCATCAAAGAGGAAGGCTTGATCTTGTGAAAATTCGCCAGCCTCGATGAGGTCACGAGCCTTCACAAAATACTCAGTGATTTTTACGAAGTTTTCACCTGGGCAATAAACACCATCTAACTTCCAGTGGTCAAAACCATGTTCAACGAGCTCTGAAAGTTTAGTCATCATATCCAGGTCATTATTGGCAAAGATATGTGTCCCGTGCATATCCTCATACACTGAGTAGTGCGAATCTGGGTCACCAGGCTCAGAAAGGAAGAGGTCACGTTCTTTGGTAACAGCTTCATCCGTTTTGATAAAGTTGTAGTAGTTTTGAAGAAGTGGTCGTTTTGAATGGTGAATGATACTTGCACCATAAACCAAAACCTCGGCTGGAATTTGAAGATTTTCAGCCATGACGAAAAGTTCCGCAGACGGAATTTCACGAGCCAAAACAGCTTCAGAAGCTCCAGCTTGTTTGCCCCAGAAATTAATCTGACGGCTAGAGGTTACCATGGTTGAAGCATCATAAATCATTTTGAAGGGACGTTTATCACGGTTACAGATGTAGAAAACTCCTGCATCACCAACCGTGATATAATCTGCCTTGATTTCTTCAAGAAAATCAAGGTAGTCTGGAAGAGCATCCATCATACCTTGGTGCATGAGGGCGTTAACGGCAACAGTCAATTCCTTGCCAGACTCATGTACCAGCTCTGCAATCTTTCGCATCTCTGCGAATGAAAAAGGCTTAGGCAAACGAAGGCCAAAAGCTTTTTCGCCGATGTAAATACGATCTACGCCAAGTTCTAGGAGCTCACATGCCTGCTCGTAGCTCTCAGCAGTCGCTGTAATCACTATTTTTTCCATAACTCACATTATAGCACAAATGATTAGATTTTTTTAGAATTTTTAGGTTCAAAGTTCTGTATCTGAATATTTTATATTAGTTTTTAAATACCATAATTTTCACAAAAATCAAAAAAAACTTTGCAATATAAAATTTTTATGGTATTATTAATGAGATTCTAAATAGTGAAATACTGACTAAATTTTTTAACCTACATGGAAAAGTGGTTTAGGTATTTTATATAGAAAGGAGGCAGACATGGCTGACAACTTACACCGTCAATTTGATCACATCGAAGATTTCGAGACTGAGCGTCCTCAAACGACGAATTATCAAGATTATCAAGGTTTAAATAATAATAGTATTAAGCTACAAGATATGATTTTCTTTGGACGTATCTCAAGCTTCTGTGTTTCAACAGTCCTAGTTGCCTTCCTTTTCTTGGTAGCACAGGTGGCTTCCTTCTGGGCCTTCTTTTGGGCAATTACCATTAGCGTCATTGGTCAGATAGGCATTTATGTCCTAATCGAATATTATAAAGCACAAAAACGTTGAATGCTTGGTCAACGTTTTTTTCGTATTAAAAAAAGAAAGCCTCATGTGCTTTCTTTATTATTTTACTTCTGCTACTTCTTCAGAGATATCTTTAATATCAATGACAATATCATCTACGATAGCTTTTGTTTCTGCTTCAACATCCGCTTGTTCAGGAGTTACTTGAGCTGTTTTCTCTTTGATAAGTTCAAAGCTCTCTTTTGCAAAGTCAGCAACTTGAGCTGTTTTTTCTTGAACGGCTTTTGTCAAATCATCTACAGTGATGTCGCCATTTTCAAATTTTGTTTTATAATCTTGGAAAGTATCGACTGCCAATTCTTTATAGTCACTAGCTTTTTCCACCACTTGATTTTGGTAAGTTTTAGGATCTTCTTTGAATGAAGCGATTTCTTCATCAATACGTGCTTTAACTGCTTTACCTTTTTCAGTTGTGAAGAAATAAGCTGCTGCAGCTCCAGAAGCTGCGCCAATAATTAGGGTGTTTAGAAATTTACTCATGAAAAGACCTCCTTATTTTTTCTTGTCTTTTTTACCAAATAGTTTTGAAGCAACCTTGCCGATAGCAAAGGCTGAGCCTGCTTTACCGACACTTGCTCCTGCTGCACTTGCCTTAGCACCGAGGTAACGAGCTTCAGTATTCAAGTCAGAAACACTTTCTGAAAGCTCAGCTACTGCTACAAAGAGAGGATCAATTGTTTGAACTTTTTCATTAACATCTTCAACCAAGACGTTGGCCTTAGCCAAGATTTCATTTGTTTGATGAAGGGTCACATTGATATCTGTACGAAGAACAGCAACCGTTTCTTCAACTTCTTTGACAACATGACGTGTGCGAAGTAGAGTTGGGATTAATGCAATTAGGAACGCAGCAAGTGCGATTGCGATAATAAGAAATGCAATTTCTGCCATAGTTTAAGACTCCTTTGACCTGCTTAAAAGGTTAATTCAAAGAAACTGAGTGTTTGACTCCTGCTTCTTATGACCTTTATTATAATTTTCATTTCATTATAACAAAGTCTGAACAGTATGACTAGCTTTTCATTTTATAATCTGCTTTTGGACGTTGTTTACGGAAATATAAGAGGATAGCTCCAAGGATAATGATGGAAATGCTGACCCATTGTGAAACACGCAAGCCAGCAAACATGAGACTATCCGTACGCATGCCTTCAATGACAAAGCGTCCAAGGCCATACCAGATAAGGTAAAATGAAGTCACATCTCCCTGTCGCAATCCCTTATTAAAGCGTCGTAGTACTAGAATAATGCTAAAACCAACTAGATTCCACAGACTTTCATAAAGGAAGGTAGGTACACGGTAGCTTCCATCAATAAACATCTGCTGACGGATAATTTCTGGAAGATAATTCAGATGACTAACTGCTTTTCCATAGGCCTCTTGATTGACAAAATTTCCCCAGCGACCAATACTCTGAGCTATCATGACCCCAGGGGCCGCAATATCTAGAAAATCTAAAACCGAAATACCATGACGTTTGGCGAACCAATAAAGGACAGCTGCACCACCAATCAAGCCACCATAGATGGCAATTCCACCATTCCAAATCGCAAAAATTTCCGATGGATTTTGGCTGTAATAAGACCACTGGAAAATCACATAGTAGAGCCTAGCACCAACAATAGCTATAGGAAAGGCTAAAAGAATAAAATCTAAGATATGCTCAGGATCGATTCCCTTTTCAGGAGCCCAACGCTGAGCCAGATAAACGGCAAGTAAAAGACCAGATACAATACAGATGGCATACCAATGAATACTGATTGGACCAAGTCTTAGAGCAATTGGATCAATAGTAGCTAACATTATTCTTCACCATTCTTACTAATGAGGTTAGTCAAACGGTCATTAAAAGTTTTGGTTGCATCAAATCCCATTTGCTTAGCACGATAGTTCATTGCTGCAGCTTCGATAACGACTGACACGTTACGTCCTGTCTTAACAGGAATGCGGATACGTGGAATCTTAACGCCCTGTAATTCAATCTCTTCATTGCTATTTCCAAGACGGTCAAAGACCTTGCCATTTTCAAAATTCTCAAGATATATGCCCAACTGAACTTGAGATGAATTGCGGACAGCACTAGCTCCGTAGAGACTCATGACATCAATGATACCAACCCCACGGATTTCAAGAAGATGGCGGAGGATTTCTGCGGGCTCACCCCAGAGAGTCTCCTCATCCTTAGCATAAACATCCACACGGTCGTCAGCGACAAGACGGTGACCACGTTTCACCAACTCAAGCCCTGTTTCACTCTTACCGATACCAGAATCACCCTGGATGAGAACACCCATCCCATAGATATCTACTAAAACACCATGGACACTAGTACGTTCAGCTAATTGAGAGTTGAGATACCAAGACATGTCACCTGAAAGTGATGATGTACCATTGCGTCCTTGAAGAACTGCTACACCATTTTCCTTAGCAGCTTGAAGCATCTCTTCCGGAATCTCAAGACCACGTGCCACGATAACAGCTGGAGTTTCCGCTTTAAACATATTAGCAAAAACAGAATAACGGTTATTATCAGTCATGGTTTTAAGGTAGGACCACTCCTTCATCCCAACCAACTGAAGTCGTTCTGGTGAATAATAGTCAAAATAACCCGTCATTTCTAAACCAGGACGAGAGATATCAGCCGTTGTTATTGGTTTTGACAAAAGTTTTTCGTTCCCATAGACAACCTTAAGCTTAAGCTTATCAACCAACATTTTAACAGTTACTGTCATATTATTTCCTCCGATTATTTACTAGTTTCATTGTATCATAAAAAGGTTTTCAATGCGGTTCTCAAATCAAAAAAGACCTATGACTAGCACTAAGGCCAATCATAGATCTTTTCTCTTATAATTTGCTTACCAGTTCCACTCGTCTTCTACAGGTTCAGCGTTTTTACGTTTACGTCCATCCTTAAGTTTGATTTCGGGATAAATATCTTCTTTGTAAGGAAGGAGAAAGGCTAAAACCAAGTATAGAAAGATTCCAAACTGTGTTGAAACCATGAGAATGATAGCCAAGATACGAGCTAGAGTCAGGTCCCAGCCAAACTTATCTGCCAAACCTGCAACAACACCGGCGACGAGTCTATTTTTTCGTGTCTTATAAAAACGATTTGACATGGTCTACTTCTCCCATCATTTCTTTGGTTTAATTATATGATTTTTTTAAACTAAAAAAATCAGCCCTAGGACTGATTTAGAAAAATGAGCTTGCCTCGACACAGACCGCATCCAAACTTCTGTGTATTGACACGGCGTTTGCGACGGTAAATATGACCACAAGATTGGCACTGATAGAGGTAGTACTTCTCCTTTTGACCTTGCATCTTTGGAGCGTATCTAAGGCCATCGACCTTAGCTAGTAAGTCCTTGAAATCTCTATCAGCATGCTTGTAGCCCTTCCCTTGAAAGTAAAGGTGATAATGACAGAGTTCGTGGCGGACGATTTTTCGAAAGGTCTCAAGACCATGTTCCTCATAGAGTTTTGGGTTGAAATCTAAGTGTCCATCCTTGGGAAAGAACCGCCCTCCAGTGGTCCGGAGACGCTTGTTCCACAAGGCTTGATGCTTAAATTCCCAGCCAAAATCTTCTATAGAAACAGTCTTAACATAATCAGTTAGATTCACGTGGATTCACCAAGGAGAGGTTGAGTTTTTCATGCTCCAAATCAACTTTTGATACCCATACGGTAACCAAATCCCCAACAGAAACGACCTGACTTGGATGGTTAACGAAGTTCTTACTCATCTCAGAGATGTGGATAAGACCATCCTCATGGACACCGATATCCACAAAAGCACCAAAGTCCACAACATTTCGGACTGTACCTTCAAGTTTTTGTCCTACTGACAAGTCTTTGAGTTCAAGAACATCCTGACGAAGCACCGGTGCTTCAAAATCATCACGGAGGTCACGACCTGGTTTCAAAAGGTCAGCAATGATATCTTTAAGGGTTTCCTGACCAAGCCCTAGCTCTTCTGCTGTTTCTTTAAGATTAAGAGCCTTCAATTTCTCTTTGGCAGAGTCGTCCAAATCTGTGATATCCAACTGCTTGAAGAGGTCTTTTACCGCTGGGTAAGACTCTGGGTGGACCCCTGTATTATCCAAGATATTCTTAGCATTTGGAATACGAAGGAAACCTGCAGCTTGTTCGAAGGCCTTGGCACCAAGTCGTGGGACCTTTTTGATTTCAGCACGTGATGCAATCTCACCATTTTCCTCACGGTAGGCGACGATATTTTCAGAGATAGTCTTGTTGAGACCTGAGACATGTGACAAGAGGGTACTACTTGCCGTATTGACATTGACACCAACCTGGTTAACCACGGTATCAACGACGAAGTCAAGATTTTCAGAAAGTTTCTTCTGACTAACATCATGCTGGTATTGGCCTACTCCGATTGATTTAGGGTCAATCTTAACCAACTCAGCCAATGGGTCTTGAAGACGACGGGCAATGGAAATGGCAGAGCGTTTTTCGACCGTTAAGTCTGGGAACTCATGGCGGGCCAACTCTGATGCAGAGTAAACAGAGGCACCACTCTCATTGACAATGACATAGGAAGTCTCTGGAAAATCCTTGAGAACTTCTGCCACAAAAGCTTCACTTTCACGACTGGCTGTTCCATTACCGATAGCGATAATCTCAATGGCATGCTTTTTAATGAGGTCAGCCAAGTCTTTCTTAGCTTGGGCAATCTTGGCCTGACTGGCTGGAGCCACTGGATAGATAACTTGCGTTGTAATGAGCTTACCAGTTTGGTCAACCACGGCCAACTTAGCCCCTGTACGAAAGGCTGGGTCAAACCCAAGAACCATCTTACCTTTAAGTGGTGAGACTAGGAGAAGGCTTCGAAGGTTTTGAGAGAAAAGTTGAATCGCACCATCTTCTGCTGCTTCAGTCAACTCGCTACGGATACGACGCTCCATAGCTGGAATGATTTTCTTCTTGAGAGATTGGTTGATGACTTCCTCGATATAGTCATTTTTTTGTTTGAAACGGGCACTGTAAAAACGGTGCATTTTCTCAAGATTGTGCTTAAAGGCTACCTTGACAACGCCTAGTTTCTCCCCACGGTTAAGGGCTAATGTACGGTAACCTTGAAGTTTAGACACCTTATCCTCAAAATCATAGTAAATCTTGAAAGTTTCTTTTTCATCCAGCGATTGATCCTTGAGGGTTGAAGTGATGTCACTATTGTTCCAGATTTCGTTGTAGGTCCAAGAGCGCAAGCTATTGTCCTCAGAAAAGGCCTCAACCAAAATATCAACAGCACCCGCAAGAGCCTTATCAGATGTTGGAAAGGCTTCAGATGTCAACTTTTCAGCTTCAGCCTTGAGGTTGGGACTATTTTGCAAGATAAGACGAGCCAAGGGGAAAAGTCCTGCTTCACGAGCAATAGTCGCCTTGGTGCGGCGTTTTTCCTTATAGGGGAGGTAGAGTTCTTCCACATCTGCCAACTTCTCAGCAGCTTCAATAGCTGCTTTGAGTTGATCAGTCAATTTGCCCTGAGCCTCAATCTTGGCAAGAACTGTTTCCTTACGGTCTTGAAGAGCAGTCAAGGACTTGTCCATATCAATGATGGCCTTGATTTGCGTCTCATCCAGATTACCGGTTTTTTCCTTACGGTAACGGGCAATGAAGGGAATGGTATTGCCTTCTGCGGTCAATTCCAAAACAGTTTCAACTTGTTGTTTTTTTAGGCCCAATTCTTGAGCCAATGTCTCTAAATTACGATTTTCCATAAACTCTATTATACCACGAGAGGAGATTTGCTTGGGCAGAAAACCTTGTAGCTGAAGCGAGAATTTTTAAGCAAGAGGTAGTATAATAGAAAGGTAGACCTATTGTTAAGGGCTATTTCTTTCGGAAAATAGATACATCTTCCTAGAAGCAGAGCTTCTTCGGCCGATGCCCTAATTTTCTCTTAGAAATGTCGCCCTTAGTATCTTATGTAAACTCGGAGGCTTTTTATGGCAGTTATTCAGAAAAAAACAAATGAACTTGAAAGCATGATGGCATCTTTTGCGGCTATCCCTGATTTTGAAAAGGCGGGAACTGATCCTAAGAAGGACAAACGTCTTCAAGAAGATAAGAAGAAATAATTTTTATGGCTATTTTTCATCAACTACCAGATAGCGTTTTGCAGCTTCTGGCAGTTTTTCTATCTATTATTATCGAAGCCCTGCCCTTCGTTTTGTTGGGAAGTATCCTGTCTGGCTTTATCGAGGTCTTCGTGACTCCTGAAAAGGTCCAAAACTTCCTCCCTAAAAATAAGGTCCTGGCTATTCTCTTTGGAACTCTGGTTGGTTTTATTTTCCCTTCTTGTGAATGTGGGATTGTTCCCATTATCACGCGCTTTTTAGAGAAAAAAGTGCCTAGCTACACAGCTATTCCGTTCATGGCAACTGCTCCTATCATCAATCCAGTCGTTCTCTTTGCGACCTATACTGCCTTTGGGAACTCTTGGTACTACGTGATTTTACGTTTCCTTGGGGCTTTCTTGATTGCCATGATTTTGGGAATCTTGCTTGGCTTTGTGGTGGATGACCAGATTCTCAAGGACAATCGTAAGACCAGTCATGTTCACGACTATAGTGGTTTGTCAGCTGGTAAGAAAGTTTTTCAAGCCCTAGTTCATGCTGTCGATGAATTTTTCGACACTGGACGTTATCTGATTTTCGGGAGCCTGGTGGCCGCAGGGATGCAGACCTACCTACCTACCCGTATTCTTACGACAATCGGGCACAATTCGGTGACAGCCATCCTTATCATGATGCTTTTGGCCTTTATCCTCTCGCTTTGTTCGGAGGCGGATGCCTTTATCGGGGCTTCGCTGCTCTCTAGTTTCGGAGTGGCACCAACAGTTGCCTTTCTCATCATAGGTCCTATGGTTGATATCAAGAACTTGATTATGATGAAACACCAGTTTAAGACACGCTTTGTTGGTCTCTTTGTAGGAACCGCAAGTCTGGTGACAATCATTTATTGTCTGCTATTGGGGGTGATTTAATGTTACGTTTTCTCATCTTATCTGGGTATTTTGAGCTCGTCATGTACTTACAAGTTTCCGGCAAGCTCAACCAGTACATTAATATCCACTACTCCTACTTGGCCTACATTTCCATGGTGCTTTCCTTTATCCTCGCTGTGGTTCAACTCATTGTTTGGATGAAGCAGATGAAGGTTCACTCGCATTTGTCAGGTCGAGTAGCCAAGGTAGCCAGCATCGTTCTCTTAGCCTTTCCAGTCCTCACTGGACTTTTAGTACCAACAGTGACCTTGGATGCCAATACCGTATCAGCCAAGGGTTATCATTTTCCACTGGCGGCAGGGAGCGATCCTAATCAGGCCGACCAAGAGGGAACGACCATCCAGTACTTGAAGCCGGACACTAGCTCCTACTTCACCTCCTCAGCTTATGAGAAGGAAATGACCAGAGAGCTCGCCAAGTACAAGGGACGTGAGACCATCCAGATTACCACAGAAAATTACATGGAAGTTATGGAGCTCATCTACCTCTATCCTAACGATTTCGTAGGCAAGAAGGTCACCTATACAGGTTTTGTTTACAATGACCCACAAACCAAAGGTTATCAGTTTATCTTCCGTTTTGGTATTATCCACTGTATCGCCGATTCAGGTGTTTACGGACTGGCGACGAGAGGAAGTGACCAAACCTTCAAGGATAATACCTGGATAAAAGTCACTGGTACCATCACTGTGGATTACTATCAAAATCTCAAACAGAGCCTACCTATCCTCAATTTGACTGAAGTTAAAGAGGTCGGACAGCCTGACAATCCTTATGTCTATCGCGTATTTTAAAAAGCCAAGTTCAATTGAACTGGCTTTTTAAGTTGAATCAAACTGTACAGTTACTTAAATCTTGAGAGTACAAAAACTGACTTGATTTCTAGCTTGTCGCTTACTCAGTTGTACAGTTACTTAAATCTTGAGAGTACAAAAACCCGATATGTCGAAGAAGTGAGTGAACACCCGTTGTACAGTTACTTAAATCTTGAGAGTACAAAAACTTAAGGCTAGTCATGTGTTTTGCAACGCCCGTTGTACAGTTACTTAAATCTTGAGAGTACAAAAACTGCCCAAAGCACCGTTAACC
>NZ_JWGQ01000103.1:0-18981 GCF_001069025.1 Streptococcus sp. 1004_SSPC
CTGCCAAGGCTGAATTTTATGTAAATCCAGGGGATAGCGTCTTTTACGATCAAGTTGTGACAGTTGATGGTCACACATGGCTCTCATGCATGACAGTGAGTGGTGCTCGTCGTTACGTTGATATTGCTTAATGATATAAAGAATCAGGTTGGACAATGTGTCCAATCTTTTTTGTCTCTCAATAATCACAAGAAGGTGCAACGTTTGATGAAAATTTATGGTTTGAGAGTTAGTATTCATCGTAAACGGAAGTATTCTTCATACCAAGGAGAGGTTAGAAAAAAGTAGAGATTTCTATTCAAATCCAGTATGAAGCATCCAAATGAATGGAAAAGTATTATACGAACGTGAATTTTCCATGCTAGCAAGCAAAAAAAACTCTCTTTGTCGCTAGTTTAGATAACTTTAGTAGCGTGATTATTGCCTATAATCTTTTTACACTAAACTTTAGTTCAAATAAAGACAATTTCCTTAGTCGACTATGCAACTCAAACTATTTGTACTGACCCAAAAAAGTTAGACAATTTATTTAGGAAAAGAATTTAGTTCTGTATTGCACAGGCCTAAGTCCTTTTTTACCATTTGTCAAGTATATCAAGGTATTTGATGACAAGGTCAGAGATTTAAATAGTTTCTTTATGACGACGTATTTAGGAACAAAAGAGTAGAACAATAACCTCATAAATTTCAGATTGTCTAATTATTTTTGTCCATATAGTTTCATCACATTCAACTAATGACAACTAACATTTTTACTATTGGTTACTATCACGATCAATAGTAATAGTATTTTTATATAATTCTTGAACTAACTATTGCTTCTTAAATAGCTATACATTTATAAATTAATAGAAATCATCACTGTAATAGGAACATATGGAATTAAATAATACCATTTATGACATTTGTGATACCAAATATGATAAAAATCGTAATTATTAGTTATTGATTGCTATACTATATTCGGAAAGTTAATCAAATAACTTTATAACAAAATTGAAGTAATATTATATATTAAAGGAATAGAGAAAGTAATGCAAAATCAATCAACTGCAAATGGGAACTGGTGGGAATGGTTTGGTCGCTATTAAGAAAATTAAGAAGAAAATTTCTATAATTTAATAGTGAATAATTCAACAAAAATTAAATTTTAGTCATTAATCTACATTCAGATATTTCAAGAGGCTTTCGTTGGAAAGTAGAATCTTTTTGTAACAATGATGCAGTCTCTTTATGTGTCCAGATGGACATATGACACGCCAGAGTGGGGTGCCATAAGGAAGGGACTAAGTCTAAAACCTCTTATATTCACCTCAAAACTAATGAACACCTATTTCAGATGAGGTTTCCGGTTTATATCGCTACAAGAAAGAAGCCCCAAATGTGGAACTTAAACACAAATATGGAGGGCATTAGGTTTTTTCAATAAGGAGTTATAAGAGACAACGACTATATTGGTAATCAATATAAAGAAGATTATAGCACTAATAAACCCAAATAAGTAAACAAAAGGAGGAATCTACCCAAATATGAGGTAGATTCCTCTTTTTATATTTTTTAAACTATAGAGATTATTTTTTCAGTGGACTTCTTATTGAGTCTCACTTAATACCTATAAAGATACCTTACAAAATCTATAATTGCTTACAAAATCTGATAGTTTGAGAAAAGAGATGATTTGCACTACGAGTGGTAATCGTAGATTTAGGGTATTTTTCCAATACGCTATTTACATTATGTAAACCAAGGCCTCTTCCCTCCCCTTTACTAGAGTACCCCCTATCAAAAATATGATTAATATCCACTTTTTCTGATTTTGTACTATTTTCAACGATAAGTACCAACGAATCATCATTATTCATGAAAGCAACAGTCATTCTTGGACTTATAGCTTCAATCGTAGCTTCGATAGCATTATCACAAAGTACAGATAGGATGGTTATGAAATCTAGTAATTCTATCCTAAAATTACTAACAGGTTCTTCAATCTCAACAGAAATTGAAATTCCCCTATTTTGTGCCTCAAGTAATTTAGCGGAAAGAATACTTTTGATAGCATCATTCTTAATATTACTAAGTTTAGCAATATCAAACTTACTATCATAGAATTGGGTTCCACTATCTCTAAGTACGCCATTGTATACAGTTTTAATAGCTTCAATATCTTGATTATCAATTCCTAATTTTAGACTGGTCAAAATATTAATGTAGTCATGACGGAAACTTCTAATTTCCTCATAAAGTGATTCAACCTGATGGCTGTAAATAGATAGTTCATTTAATTGAGTATCTTTTTGATCAATTATTTCCTTTTCTAGTTTTTCTTTTGAAATTGCATTGAGATAGAGTAGCATTACAAAAAACAGAACAATATAAAAGTTATTAATATGTCCTCTCCAGTTATCTGCATCAGCTAATTTGTCTCTATAAATAACAAGTATAGAAACTAAGAGCATATATACAAACATAGAGATGTTGATCAGTAATAATAAATACTTGAAATAGTAACGCTTGAAACCTTCTTTTATTTCGCTAAAATCTAACCTAAGAGATTTTACAATGAGTAAATGAAGAGGGAAAACCAGTAATTCAATTAAGATATCATACCAACTTAGTTTGACTTCATTGAAGACTGAGACTCCTAGTAAAGGGAAAACATAGAATCCTAACATTCTACCTAGCAAGCTATTAACAATAATGGGGTACAAGCCATAAAAAATATCAAGTATTTTACTTTTATACTTATTTTGATATATGTTATAAGCGATAAAGATAAAAAAGTATGCAAAGTACCCAACAGGAGGACATATGATGAGGAGTAGAACATACAAAAATGGACCAATAATACACCACAAAGGTTTGATTGGTTGGTTACTTATTTGTTGAAATAGTAACAATACTACTAATATCTTAGAGTAGAACAGCAATAAGTTTATAACTATATCCATAGAAACACCTTAACTTCTCAAAGATTTAACTTTTTCTAGGAGGCCCTTATATTTCGTACGTGAAATGGGACATTCATTATTATTTTCAAACATTACCATTTTCTCTTCCTTATTGATCCTTATGATATTTTCAGGATTAACGATAAATGAACGATGGCATCGATATAGGCGGTCATCAGCTCGTTCAACTTCTGAAATACTGGCATAGAACTCCATGCGTTCTTCTTTAGTATGCAAAATAACTTTATGTATTGTTGGAGATGTTTCAAAAAATAAAATATTGTTAAAAGGCACTTGAACATGGGCCGTAGCTGTTTCAAAAGTAAATGAATCTTGGGCAATAGTGGCACCCATTTTATCCATGGTATATTCAATTGCTAAATGAATACGTTCATAAAAATCTTCATCATCCAAAGCTTTATCAATAAAATCCAGTGCAGCAACTCTATATTTAAAAGTGACTGGCATAAATTCTGAATGTGTTGTTACAAAAACAATTGTTGCATTAGGGTCTTTTTTCCGAATTTCTTTTGCAATGTCTAGCCCCTTTTTTTCTTCTCCTTTAATTTCAATATCTAAAAAGAAAAGTTGATGAGAACCTCTTTCGGTAATCGCATCAAGTAGCTGGCTAGGTTTTCCAAAAATCTCAGGTCCTTTACATTTTAGAGATTTTTTTGCAATAACATTCTTAATAACGGTCTCTATTCGTGTTTGCTGTAAAAATTCGTCTTCTAAAATAAAAATATTTAACAATTAGTGTACTCCTCATTCGCTAAAATATTTAGTAACTGTGTTTTATTTCTCCTAAAACAAAAGACATCGAAGTCTTTTCCAATATTAAAAATTATATGACTTGTTGTTTTAGATAAGAATGATATTATTTAGGGGTAATTAATGCATTTCTATAGCATCTAAATAAAAATCAATATTTCTTCTCCAAGTTAATATTGTAAAAGTAGTGATTGGAATAATAGAACCGTCAAGTCGTAAATAGTCTGAGAACAATCATCATCGCTATATTTTTATCGTAGATGACAATAAATGAACCGTTTACGATATTCAACTAATTGAATGGTATAACCAAGCTATAATAAAAATAGAAATTGGAGGAGAGGTATGCTCAATATTGTAAAGCACTTTTGGTTGTTGATTACTGTAAAAAGGTATATAAAAAAATATAAGTTAAAAGTTAAAATTGGCAACCATTTTAATTGTTTAAGAATTACTACAGCAACCAATTGTCTATATTTTATCATACATACAAAGAAATGTAACTATGGAAAAAAAGTCAAAAAAATTAGGCGAAATAACGTTAGTGCACAAATTATTTTATTGACACCAAATGTTGATTATAAAAGAATATTCAATGAACACCTCGAACTCTTAGGTGTTATTGATATAAAAAAGTCATTAGCGGGATTTACTAATGACATTAGTGGATATCTAGATTACTTTTTTAATATCGAAAAGGTGCACTAACCTCCATGTACATGTAAACTGTACTTGAGGTTATTTTTTTATCATCCTATTAAATAGTTTTTTCGATATTTTATCGTAACAAACATTTTGTTTAGGAATTGCAACTCTACTGTAACGAATTTATTCCTTTTTGTGTTTACACAACTTATATTCCACTACCATCAGGAATTGTTTATAAATTTAAATTCTGAAAAAAATCGGAATAATCTTTGTTACTATTTTAATAGTCAGGCAGTCTGGACTATTAAATATTGACTTAGAAAGGAAAGTATATGAATTATACGAAGCCAGTTATAGAAAAAATTTCTGCTTTTAAAAGTGGTACTTCAGGATTAGTCGCAGGTAGCTTCAGAGATATATTTGGTGGTAGGGCTTTATTATTAATTAGAATATAATCTATTACCCGGACATATTCATTAAGTTAATATAGTAATTATTATGGAAAACAAGTAATCTACAGAGTGGGGGTGAAAAAATCTGAAATTTGTTCAATCTTAATCTATTTTCTGATATTTTTCCGAAATTCATTTTATAGAATTTAATAGAACAATTTTTAGCATAGGAGTATCGTATTATGACAAATAAGATTGAAATAAGAGATGTTACAAAAACTCTTAAAGAAGGAGATATATTAAAGAACTTAACCTTTACAGCTGAAGAGGGGGAAGTCACTGCCTTTTTGGGACCGAATGGTGCCGGAAAAAGTTCGACACTACGAATACTTTTGGGTCTGGATAGGGCATCTTCAGGAACTGCTTTAATAGGAGGTAAGAAATATTGTGATATTGAACGTCCTCTTTTAACTGTAGGAGCTTCTTTTGATGGTGTGGGGGCTCCTAGTGATCGAACAGTTTTTCAACATTTGAAAATTGCTGCTGCTAGTAATGGAATAGATTATTCCAGAATATCAGAGGTGTTATCTATTACTGATATTGAACATAAAAGAAATTCAAAAATAGGCAACCTTTCCTTGGGAGAGGGTCAGAGATTAGGTATTGCAACAGCGCTGTTGGGAAACCCCCAGTACCTGATTTTAGATGAACCTACAAATGGTCTAGATCCTAGTGGAATTAGATGGTTTAGAAATTTTATTCGGGAACAAGCAAGCACTGGTAAGACAGTATTGTTATCTTCACATATACTTTCAGAAGTAGAAGCGGTAACTGATAGGGTTGTTTTTATTAATAAGGGAAGTATCATAACTTCGGGTACACTTCATGATATAATGAATGGATTTGATAATCTAGAAGATGTTTTCTTTTATTTGACGGGAGGCAACTATGAGGAGTAGTATGAAAGGTCATAATATTTTATCAGAGCTATATAAAATTTTTTATAGCAAATCAACCAAAATAATTATACCAATTGTTCTTATTCTTCAGCCGCTATTGTCTTATATTAGTTCTAAACAAATTTTAACGGTTGGGTTGAACGCAACACCTGAAACAAACAGCAGTTTAGCAGAACCAATACCACCAATTGAATATATTGGTTTTGATGCAATACTATTGGGTTTGTTTGCTATGATTATTTTAGGAGCAATTCTTGGAAGTATGGAATATAAAAATAGTTCTTTACGTACCAGCTTGCTATTGTGCTCGAATAAGGTAGTATTTTTTGTAATAAAATTTTTTGTTACAAGTGTATTTATTTTTGTTGTGTCATTCGTTTCAATCTATTTATCTATTGCAAGTGCACAGTTTGGTTTGGGAAGAGAGGGGTTGAATCCTCTGATATTAAATAGTAATGTTTGGTACTTTATTTTATTGGGCTCATTGTCGTGGTCGCTACTAACGGTGTTATCCTATTCAATTGCTTTTTATTTTAAATCCTCACTTGGATCATTATTATTCTTATTACCACAAGTCTATAATTTAGGTAGTTTTCTTGCTGACAGAATTCAGCTTGCCAAGTATTTACCAGTATCTTTAGGGCAAGATTTAATTGCAACATCTCCTTTAAAAATCACAACACCAGGACGCAGTGTTTTATTTTTGAGTACTTGGGTGCTAGTAATTAGTAGCTTTGCATATTACAAATTTTTGAAAGAAGATGTAGGTAATGTTAGATGAATTCTTTTAGAAGTGAGTATTTAAAGTTTATTTATAATAAATGGTTATTATTGACTGTACTAGCAACTATAATTTTAGTACCTTTATTTGTTATTTTTTTACATGAAACTCCAAGTAATATAACCGAGGATTATGTTTTAACGCAAATCTTAGAAAGTTTCTATCTGGGACAAGCTGGTATTATTATCATTACAATACTATTTATAGGGCAAGAATTTAACGGTTCAACTTTAAGAAGCAGTTTATTAGCTAACCCAATACGATGGAAATTCTTTTTTACAAAATTAATAATTATATTATCAATAACTGTATTGGTTTGGAGTCTAGTTACCTTCTGTACTATTTTTGTGGTATATATTTATTATGGTATATTAATTCCTATACTTATTTATGCCTATGCAATAAAGATAACGTTGGTACTGATTGGGTTGGTGCTAATATGTTTTAGTTTAGTTCTTATAACAAGGAGTATAGTTGTTCCGATGGGGATGTCCTTGTCTTTCTTGTTGGGGTTAGGTCAAATGCTTCTGCAATTCAGTGATGCCTTTCTCTACTTCCCGATAATCTCCACCATGAATTCATTTTTTATGACTGAAAATCAACCTTATATACCTTCTACAGTAGGTATTGCAATTCAATTTTTATGGGGGATCTTGCTATTATCTTTCTCTATTTTGCTGTTTAGGAAGAGAGTGGTCCGATAAAAATCTTGTATTTTGTGATATTATTTAATTATGAAAGAAAAAAAAGTATATCGAATATTAGCAATTGATGATGATGAAAGTATTCTTCGTTTGATAAAGAATTCATTAGAACGATCAGAATTTGAAGTTACGACCAGAAGTGAAGTAAGTAACATAGATATTTGTTCATTTATAGGTTTTGATTTAATTTTACTAGATATTATGATGTCTATTGATGGTTTAGAAATTTGTAAATCCATTCGCGAACAAATCGATGTCCCGATAATTTTTGTAACAGCTAAGCAATTGGATAGTGATTTGGCTAGTGGGGTAAAGGCAGGTGCGGACGATTATATAAAAAAACCATTTAGCATTACGGAATTAGTTGTTCGTGTTAGAATGCATATCCAAAGGGAAGAGAGAAATCGTAAAAATAATAAAGAAATACGCACAAAGAATATGATAATTAATGTCAGCAAGCAAGAAATTTTGATTGAAGAAGAGATTATATCATTGACGAAGCGAGAATTTACAATTTTGTATACACTAGCAAGTAACCCGAAAAGAGTATATTCTGTAGAGGAACTCTATGAGAGAATATATCCATCGGAATCAGATGCACAATTTCGTTCTATTGCTGAGTATATTTATCAAATTCGTTCAAAATTAAAACCCTTTTCAATTAATCCGATCAAGACACAGTGGGGAGGCGGATATAGTTGGAACGAAAATTAGATTTTAAGGCTTTAGTAAAAAAGACGCAGTGGACAATTGTTAAACAATTTTGTTTGAATGTAATAGTAGCCTATATTTTTCCTATATCAACTATTTCTATCGATATTCATTCAGAAAATCAGTCAATCGCTAGTGGCTTGTTAGGGCTATTATTTAATGTTTTTTCATGGGTTTATATTTGTATATCTTTGATTATTATAGTTTCTATTAATATTAAAGATTTGTTAACAAGAGTAAAGCAAGAAATGGAGATTGTTTATCATGGTAGCATGTGGCTAACATCTGTAAACAATTCATCGAATTTAACAATTCTTGAATTCATAGAAACAAATAAACACATTGAATTAATGCAACAAAGAATTAAAAATATGATTCAGGTAGAGAAAGACCAAAAGGAGGATATTCTCTTTAAAGTTTCAGCGATGGCGCATGACTTGAAGACACCTTTGACTGTAATTAAAGGAAACTCGGAATTGTTGCAATTGGCACCTTTATCAGGTGTTGATGTTCAATGTCTTAAAGACATTGAAAGAGCAAGCAACCAATTAGATAGCTATTTTAATCAGTTAATCAACTACTCTAAAACTTTTTACTCTTATCAGATTTCTTTCCATCAGTATCGTATTAGTAATTTATCCAAAATACTGGAACAAGAGTGTGAATACCTTATTGGAGATAACATTGACTACAAGTATAATTCGAAGATAGACCGAGACTGTAATATTGAATTGGATTTAGATTTAATAATCCGTTCGGTGGCAAATATTGTTAATAATGCAATGGCTTATGCAGACGATTCTAAAAAGAGAATCAGAGTTATCTTTGAGTTAGAAGATGGTAGTATTGCCTTAAGTATTTGGAATAATGGTTCTAAATTTTCTGGTGATGTTTTAAAAAATTTTGGAAAATTATTTTATCGAGAAGACACTAGTAGAAATTCACAGTTTGAACATTTTGGAATAGGTTTGGCATTTGTAAAACAAGTAATGAGCATTCATTCTGGTGATATACAACTGCAAAATAAGGAAAAAGGGGCTATGGTTAAATTAATTATTCCTATAAAAAATAGTGATCACACCTAGGCTTGAATATCGTAATCTTGAATTCTATGAAGTTCATAAAGTAAGCGTATTGATAATAATTATTTCAAAATCTTTGCAATTAGCACTCATAACTGATTTATTCGACTCTTTTCCACCATTTGTCAAGTCTATCATGGTTTTAAGTAAAAAAAGAGAAAAGACAGTAGCTATTCTGAACTACACCCCAAAAGTTAGACAGGAAAAATCTAACTTCTGGGGTGTTTTTATTATGAAATTAACTTTTGAAGATAAGATACAAATCTGTAAATTTCTGAAACAAGGATGTACTTTTGTATGGAATAAAAATCAATTTGTATATCACAATGATAAATAAAGAAAGCTAAAAAGACTTATCTCTATCTTGCATAGAGATAAGTCTTTTACTTAAATTATATTTTAACCTAAAGTAGTTGTTAAGTTCAAAAAGTTTCTGCTATTTTGTTTCAGTCATAATAGTATTGATAGCTTTGATTAATTTCTTTTGTTTGTACGCAGGCAATGCTTTTAAATTATCAATCAGTTTTACCAAATCGCTATCTTCTTCTTTTAGTGTGACATCAAAGAAAGTGGGTATATCCACATCTAAGGCCTTCATAATTTTTTCAAGAGTTTTGATTTTTATATTAGGTTCTAGATTTTCAATTTTATAAACGTAATTTGTCCCTAATTCAGCTTTTTCTTCAAGCATTTCTTGAGTCATTCCCTCTTTTATTCGTAAGACTCTAATACGTTTACTGATATATTCTTGTAGATTTGACATAAACCACCTCGCAGGTTAATTTTACAACCATAAAAGGTTGGTTATAACACCTTAAAAGGTCAAAAACAACTTTACAAGGTTGTTTTTAAGTTATATAATGTAAACATTACAATATAGGAATTGTATAATTTATTGAAAATAAAAGGAGTTTTAGCGTTAATGGAAAAGAAAGAGGCTATTAAGGCATTGGCTAGTGTCTCGACGGTGATTGCAGCGACCGCACTAACGCCTGTCGCGAATGCTAATCAACAAGAAGTCCCAAAAATGGAAGTTGATACTTCAAGTTCTAAAGTAACTATTCAAGATTTTAAAGAAGCTGAGAACAAGCAAAGTGTAGCAGTACAAGCAGTAAACGCTCAACAAGATGTAGTTAAGAAAGCCATCACTGAAGAAGAAATAGCTGAAAAAAATGAAGCTACAGCTAAGGAAACTCTTGATGAAGCTCAAATTATCAAAGACAAGGCCACTCCTGCTGAAATTGATAAAACTAAACAAAATATTAGTGAGACAGAATCAGCAATCGAAAATCAAGATGTTCAACTTCAGAATGCTCAAGCTGAGACTGCTAAAGCTCAAGATAAAGTTAACAAACAAACTGAAATTGTTAACAGTGATCAAACAAAGATTACTACTCAAGAAACTAATGTAGCAAATGCTAAAGCCGATGTTGAAACTGCTCAAAAAAATCTTGATGGTACAGGAGCTAAAGAAATCATCTCAGAACGAGATAATTCTCAAAGTGATTTGGCAACGAAAAAAGCTGCTGAAGCTAATGCCAAAAGCAAGCTAGAAGAAGCACAGAAAGCTGATGCTGATAAAAAAGTTAAACTTGAACAAGCTGAAAAAGATGAAAAACTTCAAGTTAAAGCTGTTGAAGACACTTCTAAAACTTTGAGTGATGCTGAAGCTAAGGCTAAACATACTAAAGAGCAACTCAATAATGCTAATATTGCTGTAACTAATGCTCAAGCAGCACTTGATGGTACAGGAGCTAAAGAAATCATCTCAGAGCGAGACAATGCTCAAAGTGATTTGGCAATGAAAAAAGCTGCTGAATCCAAGGCTCAAAGCAATCTAGAAGAAGCACAAAAGACTGATGCTGATAAAAAAGCTAAAATCCAAACATTGACAGAAACTTTGACTGCTCAACAAAATGTAGCTTTGAGAACTTCAACGGAATTGACAGCTGCTATAGCTGTTGCGGCTGATGCTAAGTCTAAAAAAGAAGAAGCAGACAAAGCTGTAAAACGGTTGGAAGATAAACTAACTAGTTTAGAAAATCTTAGCACTATTGAAATTCCAGAAGAAGTTGCAAGTGCTTATCGAAACTTCTATGAAGATAAATCAGAAGCAAACAAAGATAAGCTCTTCGATGCTGTTCAAACTTGGTGGGATAACCGTGATTATAGCAAAGAAAACAACTATCCTGTTGACGACACTGTAATTAATGATCTTAGTGATTTAACAAAAGAACAAATTGCTAACCTCTCACTTTATCAAGCAGGCTTGATTCAACAAGTGCGAAAAATTATTTGGGGTGATTCTGAAATTCTTGTGACAGAAGATGTTGTTACAGCAATGAAGAATATCACAACTGCTTATTCGAACATGTCAAATCCTGATGGTGACCATCTTTTTAGTGCTCTAACTAATGATGGAACTGATACTACGCATTGGAAGGCAGAAAACCTCGGTTACATCAAAGCTAAACCAACTACAATGTCAGCTTTGTATAAAGGTATTTATAAATCTATTATCAATACTTTTGGTAGTGATTACAATCAGAATTATGCACATATTATTACAACAGTTGGAGGAAAACCTGACTATAAAAACGGTAAGGTTGTTCCAAATTATATTGGTGCTGCAACAAGCGTAACACCAGAAGGTCTTGGATTGATGCATGAAATTCATTTCAATCACACTTCGTCAGATACTGATAAAATATTAAGTAATCCATTTGACTCTTCGGTTGTAAAAACTCAACTAGCTAACGCTAAAGCTGTTCAAACTTCTGCGGATAATGCTAACAAAACAGCCCAAAACCGATTAAATACAGCATCAGTAGCAAATAACGCAGCTCAGGATGCTGTATCTAACACAACAAAAACTTTGAACGCACTCAAAGCAATTGCTGACCTCACACCTGATGCCAAAGCTAAGTTGGATGAAGCTACTGAGGTACGTAAGAATGCTGAAACTCGTTTGAACAATGCTCAAAAAGCATTTGACAATCTTAACTCAGATGTTGCTACTAAAACTAAAGCTCTTGCGGATGCAAAAGTAGCACAAGAAAAAGCCAACAACGCAAACAAAACAGCAAATGAAGAATTGAATTCTGCGCAGGCTAAAAATAAACTTGCTAATGAAGTACTCTCAGAAACTCGCAATAAAATTGCTTCACTCAAAGCAACTGCTGACCTCACACCTGATGCTAAAATCAAATTGGCTGAAGCGACTTCGGCGCGTGAATTAGCTGAGCTAAGATTAGTCAAAGCTCAAAAAGCTGTTAATAATCTTAACTCAGATGTTGCAAGTAAGACTAAAGCTCTTGCGGATGCAAAAGCAACTCTTCAAAAAGAAGAAGCTAAGTTGGAAGAACTTAAAGCTCAAAAAGCTAAAGACGAAAAAGAACTTGCTTCTCTTCAAGAAACAGTGAACGCTTTGAAAGTGAATGAAGTTAAAATCAAAGACGAGATTAAATCTCTTAAAACTAAACTTCAAGAAACAAAAGATTATCTTAGTAAACTCGAAAATGCTGATAGTAATTTAGAAAAAGCTAAAGTTGCTTACAAACTAGCAGTAGAAAAACATAAAGAAGCTAAATCAATTCTTGATAAAGAAACTGAAAAACTTAAACAGTTGCTTATCAATAAACGTGATGCAGTAGCTCAATATGAAGCTGTAAAAGAAGCTTATACACAAGCTCAAGTAAAAGCTCAATATGAAGCTATTGTTCAAAAAGGAGGAATTCCTGTTGCTATCCTTGATGAAAATGGCCAAATAGTAGGTTATAACTCTTCATTTTTCCGAGATGTCAGGACTGCTGTCCGTACTATTACCGATAATGTCGTTTCGAAACATGGCGTACCGATCTATCAAGCATCATTACCTGAAACAGGTGAAGGTGAGACAGCGGTTTATACGCTTTCAGGAATTACGTTTCTTGCTTTAGCAGGAGTGATGAGAAAGAAGAAGTTATAAATTACAGTTTCTAAATTGCTTTACTGAGTGAGAAGTTGAGAATAAAAATAGGAGAATATAAAATGAAAAAAGTATTAATTATTGTTTCTGTTGTTGTAATCGCACTAGCAGGTATTGGTGTAGGAGCATATTTCTTAACCCGTGAAAAGTCTCCGGAACATCAGGTTGTGGGGACTTGGTACGACGGTGAAAATGATGTAACGATTGAGTTGAAATCAAATAAGAGCCTAAAAATTACAAAAGAAAGTGGAGAATCAAGAACAGGTACTTGGCGCATTGCAGGTGATAAAATTAAGTTTACAGCAACAAGTGGTCCAAAAGCTGAAGGTGAACTTTCATCAGGAAAGATTGAATCTATTTTCTTTGAATTCACTAACACCAATGTGAGTTATGCACTTCACGATGCCACCTATGAAAAACAATAAATAGTTATAGGACTCCTATGAAGATTAATTGTACTCTTCAACGGAGTCCTATTTTGATGAAATAGTTTTTGCATATAGAATCTTTCAATTAATATTGACCTATTGAAAGATTTACTAACTATTGCTACCCTATATTATAGTTTGATCAACATCAAGTTGTAGAAAATTTGCTAATGAGTAGTGGTGGGGAATCAAATCAAAACATATAGAGGAAATAAATATATTGAAAGAACAGGAGAACTTAATATGAAAAAATGGATACTGATATCTCTTTTAAGCCTGAGTAGTTTGATCTTAGTTGCGTGTGGCTCTAATCAAATGAAGCAGGTAACACAGCCATCATCTTCGTCTAGTAAGCAATCATTAAAGAAGAATAGTCAGGAAGCATTTCAAACGGTCTTAGATCGATATAAATCTTATCAGAAAGCAATAAATAGTGGTGATGATAGTCGTTTAACTGAAGCCTTGAAACAGGTTGAAGCTACATCTGAGGAATACATGCTCATTGATAATTTAGGGCATTCTGGAACCTCAGTTGATTTTCAATATGTGTTTGTAGACTTAGATAAAGATGGACAGGACGAGTTATTGATTGGTAAACAAGATTATATTTCTGCAATCTATTACCTAAAAAAAAGTCAACCTTCATTGGTACATGTAGCCTATGTAGCTCCTGTTGGTGGGGCACGTTCATCTCTCACTGCTTATGAAAACGGTCAGGTGGTATTTGCTGTCTGGCAATCATCGAATCCGGAAGTAAACCTAACTTTATACAAAGTTGAAGCTAGTGTCCCAAATAAGGAAAAAGAAACTACGATACAAATGAATGATAAGAAGAAAATCGAAGATGAATTAGGTATCTCGTCTACGGCTTTGAATCTCAAAAACTTAAAGTGGGAATCAATTGATAAAGGTTCAACGACTTCTTCAAAAGAAAGCGATATGAAATCTTCTAGTCAGAGTGAGGATATTAAGTCAGAAACTGGTTTTCAGGTTCGTGTGCAAATATCGGATTTGGAAATACGCAAAGAACCAAGTGCTAAATCTCAGTCTTTGGGCAAGATATCTCAAGGTATTCATACTATTGCGGAAACAACAAATGCAGAAGGTTACACTTGGGGGAAATTACAATCTGGTCAAGGATGGATTGCTCTTGATTATACGGAACGAATAGAAGGTGAGAAAAAACTCAATCGGAATCTAGTAGTATGAACATCCAAGAAATTCAAACAGGTAATTTTTCAAGTGTTAAAGGATCTTGGAGAAATGAACAAGGAAATAGTATTACTTTTGATGCCAATGGCTTGATTCAAGTTAATGGTAAACCTGCGGGTGATGTAGTTTTTGATAAGTTCGTCGTAAAAGGAGAAAAGCTCACAGCCGTTACAAAAACATCAGAAGGTATTAGTGAGACACCAATTGTATTTACTCCGTCGGGACAAGATGGAAGAGAGTCAATTTTTTGGAGTAAAAATCATGTCAGTGATGGTACGGATGTTTATTATAGAGAGTAGAAGACTAGTCATTTTATTGAATCACAAAAAGAGTCGCTTTTCATTAGCGACTCTTTTAATATACTTCAAAAGGTAGATTATTTCTGTATAATCTTTGAGCTGTGGGTCTTTATTAAAAAAATTATTTTGTTTTTTAAAATTCAACTTTTCTGACATACTATATAGTTACCAAAGTAGAGAGGCAAAAATATATATAATTACTAAAAGTGAAGTTACTTATGATTTTTATGCTTATCACTTACAGATATAACAAGAACTTAAAATATAAGAGAGGTGACTGAACTTATATTTAAGAAAAAACTACGACTATTTTTGAGAAGTAAAAAAATTATTTTGATTTTTTTTAGATTCAACTTTTCTGACATACTACAGTTGTATAAACAGGAGGTTAACTATATGATAAATATTCTTTTTAGAGATTAGGCTAGCTATGAACTTGACCAATTTGATACGGAATAGTTCTGTTAATTATTGAATTAGATTAAGAAAGGTTTGACAAATGAAAACTGTAAAAAAATATATTAATAAACAAATCATGACAATAGTGGATGATCTGATTGAGAAAAGAGAAGAGATGGATATTGTTATCAACTTCGATACTTACGAAGATGACTTCTATGTAGATTTATCTCGAGATAATCAAGAACTGTCGTTCGCTTTTGTTGAGGATACATTGAGAATTGTAGTTTATCACTCTTGCCATTGTAAAAAAACGTTTGAGATTAGAGAGATGGATGAGATTTTAAATTTGAACTATGCTATTGGTATGTTGCTTGAATCATTCTTGTTTAATGAATGGTATAATCTTGTAGCCGATTTAGCGAAACATACGCTCTGGGGAATGGTAGAAAAGTACAAAAAAGACAAGGTGAACGATATTTGATATAATAAAACAGATAATTAAGTAAAAATTTAATAATAGACGATTTAATATAATGGAAAAATAATTTTTACTGTTGCACATTTTAAAGTAAGAGATGAAAGGATTAATAATATGAGGACTCCCAAAAATTATATTCAGTTGGTAAATGACAAAAAATTACGAATGAGATGATTGCAGAATGTATTTATTCTGTAAACAAGCGAGCTAAAAATCATCGTGATAGAATAAGAAAATATAAAGACGATCGCTACAATCCGTATACAGTAAGAAACATTGAAAATGCTGAAGATGAGATGGAAAAATACTATACGATGAAAGAAGAATTGTTAACAGTGTTTGAACCATCACTAATCCATCAACAATATGTAGGGGAAGAGACAAAACGAGTATTTAGTACTGAAAAAGGCTATGATAAATTATTGCAAGAAAAAAGTAATGATATCATTTGGAAAGGTGGTTACCGTGATGAAAATGATATAGAAGTAAAATTTTTTGATTATAAGTTAGGTAGGAAAAAATATTTATATTTTTTATTTTATGAAATTGGGGAGTATAGTTTCCATTTACCAATTCCAGAGCAAAAGGCTAAAAAGTATACTAAATTACAAATTAAAGAAATTGACAAAGATTTTAAGACTCATGGTGCTAATATTGAAGGATTACTTTCAACACAATTTGTAAATAAAGTCTTGAATTTACTACAAAGTGGTGACTATAAAATTGTGGAATAAGAAAAAGATAATATAATAAAATAAACATACTGAGAAGTTTGAATCTCAGTATGTTTTTATCATTCGAAAACCAATAGTTTTAGAGGATGTCATTAGCTTTTGTTAAAGCTGATAAAGACCACAAATCTGTTCAGGAGGCCAGGAGGATTTTAAACAATCATCAACTTCCTTTTTTAACTTTGGTATCAAACGAGACTTCCGACTTTTTTGCTTAGCCCTGTGGTTGTAGTGTTCCTGTGCTAAGGCTAGGGAATAGCCATTTTTGCATCATTTTAACTCACTTTAAATGATAGACTTATGGACTCCAAGTTTACTTGCAATTTGGGCTATGATAAGATAGGAGTAGCTCATAGTTTTTCCTCGGGTTCTGATTGTGTGGTTACTTACAGTTTACACCAATAAAACGCTATGAGTTCTTTTGGTGCACTATATTTTACAATTTAACATAAGTAATAAAGCTGGTTAAGAACTGCTAGGACATATAAAAAATGAATCGCCTTCCCCTATATAATAATGTATTCTATCAAAAATAACAGATAATTACAAAAATCAGTAGTTATATGTTGTTTTATTTGGGAAATTTATATAAAATAGCTATATAAAAATAATTAGGAGTAATGAAATGAAATTATTGAAAATAATAATTGAAGACGTCGCTTTATTTGAGAAAAAAATTGAAATAGACTTTTTCTCAGAAGCACGAGTTAGCTCAGATGAGAAACACGAATTGATCCATCTATTTAATAATTTCTATGTTAATAGAACTCTTACATTTACTGGGTTAAATGCTTCTGGTAAAACTCAAATACTAAATGCTATAATAGTTGCGCTTAATATTATCCAAGCTAAATCTATAAACTACAGTCCAAGGGTAATCTTGGAAAATTCTGACGCTAGTAATATTTTACATCTAGAGAATAATAAAAAAGTAAAATACACAATATTTTTTTATGACGAAAAAAATGGTAACCAAACAATTAATAAATTAGAATCGGTCATTTCTAGAAGATTCGATGAGGAAGAGGGAGAATATAAATACTTTTTCGTTGATGAGACTTTCTCATCAAAGAAGGCAAAATCAGTACGCTCAAAAAAAGAAATATTTAATTTCACTTCCATAAAGGAAGAGCATATAATAACAAGAAATAAAGGTGATAAAAAATATTTAGGCTTAAGTTCGGATGTTAGCATAATAAATATTCTCTTTAATTTAAAAAAGATTGAGAAATTATATTATAGAGATACACTAAGTTATACAAACTTTAATGTTCTGAGCGGTTATGGTAATATTCCACATGAATTAATTACCTATTTGGATCCAAGTATTGAGGAATTAAAATTTGTAAAAAATAAAAAAAATAAGACTGTAAGAGTTAAACTTAAGTTTAAAGATCAAGTTAATTCAATTGAACTTGACTCTATACCTGAGTTACATAGCATTTTGTCATCAGGTACAGTTAAAGGGCTTGGTTTGTTTATGGATGCGTTCTTTACATTACGTTCAGGTGGAGTAATAATCGTTGATGAATTAGAAAATCATTTTAATAGAGAAATTGTTTCTACTTTCATTAATCTATTTTTGGATAGAAAAATGAATCCAAATGGAGCCATTCTGATTTATTCTACTCATTATTCAGAACTGTTAGATATAATTCCTAGAAATGATTCAATCTATATTGTAAGAAAAAAGAGACAAATTGAAATTGAAAAGTTTTCAAACATTATTAAAAGAAATGATATAAGTAAAGGTGATATCTTTATTAAAGGAATAATTGATAATTCCACTCCACAGTATTCATCGGAAAATTCATTAAGAAATATTATTAAAGAAAGATTCTTAAAAAAGTAGGTCTTAAATATGCCAAAAAAATATAGTGCGATTATTTGCGAAGGGGCTGCTGAAGAGGCTATTATCGAAATATTATTAGAGAATCATTGTCTTATTATTGAGAATGATGAATACCTGATTAATGATGGTCCAATAAAAACTCGAGGTGCAAAGGATTTTTGTGATAAATACATGGGTAAAGATTATGGATCTAAGATTGCCTTGTTCAGGATATTAGATTCAAAAAGAGAAAATTTTAATTTTAGAACTGCTAAGTATAGAAAAATTTTTGAAGAAAAAATTGAAGTTATAAATGTAATTACACCTCCTGAAATCGAGTTACTAATAATTGTTAGTGAAGAAAAAAATGAAGATTTTAATAGATCAGGCCTTTCTAAGCCAAGTGATTATTGTAAGCAAAAATTAAAATTTAGCAACGTGAAGTCATATGATTTTGTAAAAACCTACTTTTATGATATCAGTAAACTTCTAGATGCTATAAAGAAAGTACATAGTATTAAAAAATCATCAATTCCAAATGATTATCTAACACTTTTTGATTTATTAAAAGATGAATATAAAACATACTAAGATTAGTAGTGAAGAAATCTCCGACGGGAGAGAGTACTCACTACTT